>CAMWRO010000257.1 GCA_947176615.1 uncultured Porphyromonadaceae bacterium | reverse complement strand
GCCCAATGTTTATTTTCAGGCATTCCCATTATTGCGGTCTTTTTGCCGAGTTTGATTTTGTAGGGCTTTTTCAGTCCTTTCCACGAAGAATGACCTCTGCCGCGTATCTGCACAGGTAATGGGTCCGCCTCTGTGCCAAGAGCTTCAACACCATCTATTCCCATAGGGTCAAGTCGATAAGTGGCATTTAGATACACATCTTTCGACACCACAGGCTCATGGTTTTCAGTATCTATATACAGAACAGGCAATGTGCGGGATATGGATACCGTTGATGAGACAGGCGGCACTATTGCATCTACTTCATCGACACATGAAATAAGCATCAGCACGACAAACAGGCAACTGACGGATTTGACAGTATTTATCATTGATTTCATTTTTAATTTGAACATCTACTTATGATGATTTTTTGTTGACAGATTCACCTTATAGATGGATTTGTCATCCAAAGACTGCATACATCGGAGCTGATTTCAATTACCATTTCAGTCTCAATCCGATTGAAATCGTAAACTCAACAGGTTTATCCTGATGGATTGTCTTAATATCGGAACCGGAATTGAAATAATAGCGGAAAGAGGGCTCGGCATAAATGCTGAACGACGGCATGAAATTGTATTGGCAGCCGAGTCCGCCCTCTACCGACCACTGCAAGGGAGCATGAATATGGAAAACATCGGTTCTTGTAGTACCCTGTTGCGGACAGAATTCCCACACCGACCGAGTGCCATAAACAGGAATATCCAACACTCCTCCACCTTGGCCATACAACGAAAAACCGTTGTATGCCAGCATGTGATAGTTGAATTTAAGCGGAATACCTATATAATGGATGCGCTGTGCGGTCTCTTTATCAGCCAACTCACTCTCTGACCGAAAATCGGAACGCTTGAATGAGTACCGTATGCCTGTCTCAACACTCCATCTTGAGGTGATGCTCCTGTTAAGCGACAGAGCTATTACCACGGGCACATAATGGCGCACTTTTTCTGTCACCTCAATTTCACCGGCAGGGCCTTCCACACTGGGGAGGTCAGGATTCGGTATTTGATATCGGTTATAGTCATTTTGTCCGAGCGTTCCGGAGTAGGCCAACGATAATGACCAGTCATACTCCTTATCAGTCTGTGTAAGCGTCAAATTTTCTTTTGCGATAAATTCCTCACGGTGAATAATATCCGGCATCTTTATTATCGTGTCATTAAACAGCGTGTCAATCTCTTGTATTGACACGCTGTCTTTTGACCCGGGCAATGCCGCTAAACACTCTTGTGACTGCGACTTAGTGTATAAAGACTTTGTAATTATTCTCACATCAACCACACTGTCGGCCTTCGGCTCTTGATCAATTACAGTGTCTTTGTCGGTTTCAGTCTGCTTATCACCGTTTTTGCTTATCACAGAATCGGGTAATGAATTATCACCCTTATGCCAGAACAACCCCTGCCAAACGAGCAATGCAGTGGCAACAATCGACAACGCACCAATCTCAATTTTGTATTTCGTTATCATTCGACGCATCGCAGCCTTTGCATGGGCGAGTTGTGACGATGACGAATGAGGCGCGATACCGAGCATGGCACCGATTTCTTTGTGGGACATACCGTCAAGAACAGCCATGCGGAAAACCTTGCCATATCCATCGGGTAGCTTATTGATAATCCTGTCAAGTTCTTCCCATGTCAGTTCTGAAGTCTGACAGCTGTCATTGTCGGAATCATCGGAAACAGATGCGTCTGACAATGGGACTGATATATGATTAGTTTCTTCTTTAAGATACTGCAGAGCGAGATTCTTCATTATCGAAGCGAGCCACGACTCTATTTTTGAAGCATCTTTCAATGAGCCTATGGAAACAAAGGCAATAAGGAATCCGTCATGCAAAATATCCCATACTGCATCGGAATTGTGGACATAATATGCCACAACCCTCTGCATTGGGATAAGATAGGTCTGATAAAGAACCCCAAAGGCTTCTCTGTCGCCACTTTGACATTGTTTTACAAGATGTCGTAAGTCCATTGATACATATTTATCTTGATAGATAACGTAAACATCAAAAGACTGCATGCATCGAGGCAATAAATGTCAGTCACATCATGGTGTTGCCCGATTTTCACATCCCCGATATCAGTCGTCGCGGTCAGTGAAGAAGGTGGGGATGTCGGCGAGGAAGATGTCGGGGGCGGAGAGGGCGGCGCGGTGACGGATCAGGTCGCTGAGCTTGATGTCGCCGATGACATAGTTGCTGTCGGCCGAGATGTATTGCTCGTGGATGTGGCTGAAGGGGAGGATGGCGGGAATGTTAGAGACCGTGTAGCGCACATAGACACGCAGGGTGATGTCGGTCGTGTAGGCGGGTCGGTCGAGATAGCTCATCTTTTTGTATTCATAGCGGTAGTCGTGGCGGCGCGCCATGATGTCGCTCAGAATCGAGGAGGCGGTGGGAAGGCTGCCGGCCCCTTTGCCGAACATGAACTGGCGGTCGTAGCATTCGCCGCGGATAACAACGCCGTTATACTCGTCGTCGACACTGTAGATGTAGCGCGAGGGGAAAACAAATTCGGGCATTACAAACATGGTGAAATATTCGTCGGAGACCTTTACCACCTGCGCGACAAGCTTGATTTTCACACCTTTTTCACGCGCATAACGGATGTCGCTGTCATGGATGGTGGAGATGCCGTAGGTGAACACATCTTCGGGTTTTACATATACTCCGAGGGCGTGGACGGTAATGATGATGAGTTTGAAAAGGGAGTCGAAACCCTCGATGTCAAACGACGGGTCGCTCTCGGCAAATCCCAGTTCCTGAGCGCGGCGCAGCGCGGCATCATAAGGCTCGTTGTGGTCAAAGACTCGCGACAGAATATAGTTGGACGAGCCGTTGAGAATGCCTTTGACTTCGAGCAGCAGGTCGTTGTCATAGTATTCTTCGAGGTTGCGGATGACAGGGATGGAGCCGCACGACGATGCGTCGTAAAGCAGGGCGGTATTGTTGCGCCGCTGCAGGTCGATGAGCTCGGGGAGGTTGCGGGCAATCATCGCCTTGTTGCCGCTCACGACGGGAATCCCCTTGGACAAGGCGCGGGTCACGATGGAGTAGGACGCGTCGGCATTGTCAATGACCTCGACAATGAGGTCAATGTCGGGATTGTCAAGGATGTCATCGGGATTATCGGTCAGCAGCTCGGGGCCAAATTCAACGCTGCGCGGCTTGGAGAGGTCTCGGACACAGACGCGCACAATTTCGGCATGGGCGTTCTTGGCGCGCTGTATCACCCGGTATATTCCTTGGCCGACCACGCCGAACCCGAACAGTCCTATTTTGATTTTTTCCATATATTATGCTAATTATTGATAAACGGTGTCAGAATGTCGTTTAACTGGCCATGCTCGACAAGAAAGCCGTCATGACCGAAGGGGGATGAAATTTCGCGATACTCGGCTCGGGGAATGCGTGAGGAGAGGGAACGCATCTCGGCGGGTGTGAAAATAATGTCGGTAGTCAGTCCGACCACCATTGTGGGACACGAAATGCGGGCGAGCATGGCATCGGTTCCTCCCCGCCCGCGCCCGACATCATGGGTGTCAAAGGCATCGAGAATCGCGACATAGGAGTAGGCGTTGTAACGGCGGCAGAGTTTTTCGCCCTGATAACGCTGATAGGAGCACGCGCGGTGAACCTCGGGGAGTTCCTCGCGGTCCTGCTGAGTGAGATTGTACCCCTCGGGGCCGCGATAGGTAAGCAGGCCTATCGCACGGGCGGCGGCAAGGCCCTCCATCCCGGCGTCGGGTCGCGGCTCGCCATAGGTTGCGTCGCTCATAATGGCCATGCGCTGGGTCTCATCAATGGCGATGGCCCACGGAGAAGCCTTGGCATCGGTAGCGATCAGTATCAGCCGGTCAAACCTCTCAGGCTCGCTGACAACCCACTCGGTAGCCTGAAATCCGCCTACCGAGCTGCCGACGAGAGCATGGATGCGGCCGATTCCGAGCGCCGAGGCAAGGAGGCGGTGCGCCTCGACAATATCGCGCATGGTGTAGCGCGGGAAACTGCCGTAGTAGGGAGAGCCGGTGACAGGGTTGACATGCAGCGGGCCTGTTGTGCCATAGTGGGAGCCGAGGATGTTGGCGCACACGACAAACCATCTGTCAGGGTCAAGGAAACAGCCTGATTCGACCGTATGCGGCCACCAGTCGGCTACGTCACTGTTTGCGGTCAATGCGTGGCACACCCACACGACATTGTCGCGCGACTCATTGAGTCGTCCGTAGGTGTGATAGGCGATAGTCAGCCCGGGCAGCTCGCCTCCCAGTTCAAG
>CAMWRO010000256.1 GCA_947176615.1 uncultured Porphyromonadaceae bacterium | reverse complement strand
CTTGCATGGCGTATCAACAACGAGAAATTCCTGAAAGGTGCCGAATGGCTCAACAATCTCAAATTACGACTCGGCTGGGGTATCGTCGGCAATCAGAAGGCCGGCAGCTATGCTTATGGTACAGTAATGAAAAATACCCTCACCGCTTGGGGCACCGGCTACTATCCCGGCAACTACGCCAACCCCGACCTGAAATGGGAGGAGACCCACTCCTACAACATCGGTCTTGACCTCGCCATGTTCAACTACCGTGTCGAATTCATCGTTGACGCATACTATAAAAAGACCAAAAACCTCCTTATGCTTGCCAGCCTCCCGGCCTACATCATCGACTCTGAAGGCATCGGCATGAGCGCTCCTTGGGTCAATGTCGGCGGCCTCAACAACAGAGGTATTGAATTCACCCTCAACACCATCAACATTCAGAACCGAGACTTGACATGGCGCTCAGGACTTACTATCTCCGTAAACCGCAACAAACTCACCAAACTCTACACCCAAAGCTCTGAAATATTCGGCAAAATCGGCGACAACATCTATACTCGCTCTGCCGTAGACAGCCCTATCGGACAATTCTTCGGCTACAATGTCATCGGCATGTTTACTTGCGAGGATGACTTCTATCAGAAAAATGCCGCCGGCGAATTTCTTCTCAACGAAGACGGAGACCGTATTCCCGTAGCACGTCCGGCTGACAGTAACGGAAATCTATATCCCATCGAGCCTAACAGCATCTGGGTCGGTGACTATATCTTCGAAGATGTCAACAAAGACGGCAAAATTGATGAAAAAGACCGTAAATACATCGGTAACCCCAATCCTAAATTCACATTCGGTTTCAACAACATTGTTCAGTATAAAAACTTTACGCTCAGCATGTTCATCAACGGCAGCGTGGGTAATGACATCTATAACATCCTTCGTCAGACCCACTCAGACCCACTTGGATGGCAGGGCAAGGTCAGCGACGTGCGCCACTTCGCGCGTATCGCCATGATTGACCCCGCACTCGGCGACAAAGATATTTCAAATGTCTATGTTACAAACCCTAACTCAGCCAAAGTACAGCGCATCTCGGCAAACGGTCAGAACAACAATGACAATAACCGCATCAGTTCACGCTTTATCGAGGACGGCTCCTATTTGCGTCTGAAAAACATTTCACTCTCCTATGACCTCCCGACAAGTCTGACCAAACGCTGGGGCATCAACGCCCTCCAAGTCTACGGCAACATTCAGAATCTTTTCACCATCTCAGGCTATAAGGGTTATGACCCAGAAATCGGTGCCCAAGGACAGAACGTGCTCCTTCAGGGACTCGACAACGGCCGTTACCCCTCGCAGCGAATCTATACTCTCGGACTCAAACTTAATCTATAAACGGATTATCAATAACCAATCAAGAAAATTCCCATGAATAAATTAAAGATATTCTCACTTGCCGGCCTGCTCGGGCTATCGATGCTATCAACGGGCTGCTCGGATGATTTTCTCGAAATTGTCCCTGAAAGCAACTACACCGGTGAAAGTTTTTATTCTTCTGACGAAGCCGTGCTCAAAGCAGGCGAACCGCTCTACAACCGCGCGTGGTTCAACTTCAACCGCCGCGCCATTCTCGGCATCGGCAGCTACAGAGCCAACGATGCATGGAACCCCTATGCTACCGCAGAGTTTGCCCGTTTCCAGACAACCGCACTCACACCCGAGCTGATTCAGGCATGGTCATCCCTGCATTTAGCCGTAACAATGGGCAATTCCATAATCAAGGACTTAAATAACAATTGCGGCAGCAACGTTTCTGACCAAGCCAAGAACCGCGTGCTTGGAGAAGCATATCTGACCCGAGCTACAGCCTACTTCTATATGGTCCGCACTTGGGGCCCGTGTATTCTCTTTGAAGACAATGACGGCGTTGTCGTTTCTCCGCTACGCCCGTTGAATCCCGAAGAAGACGTGTTCAAATTCGTCATCCGCGATCTACGCAAAGCCATTGAATATCTTCCTGAAACAGGAAGCAATGGCCGAGTTTCCAAATATGAGGCCAAAGCCATCCTCGCCAAAGTCCTCCTTGCCCACTAGGGATGGAACAAATGCTCCCGCGATGAAGCCGAGCTGGCCGAATGCATAGCACTCTGCGAGGATGTAATTGACAACAGCGGCGCTTCTCTCATGGAGGATTTCCACGAGCTTTTCCGCTACCAGAACAACAACAACTGTGAATCGCTCTACGCCATGCAGTGGATTGACCCGTTGCTCAAATCGGCCGGATGGGGAACTTACAACTGTCTGCTTTCCGACCTTTCGTTCAGTGATGTGTGTGATGTCAACTGCTGGGCCAACAATCTGCAACCCTCTCCGGACATGCTCGAATATTTTAATCAGGGCGCATTCGGCACCAAACGCTGGACAGCAACCTTCTTCACCGAGGATGTCTATTATCCCTATATTAAGTCTCAGCACGGAGGATATACCTACACTAAAAAATGGTGTCAGGTAAAAAAAGGTGTTGTCGGATGCAAAGAGGACAATGACGGAAAACTGGCATCTCAGGCCTCCCCTCTCAACACCTACATCATCCGCCTCGCCGATGTCTATCTGACCCACGCTGAAGCCTGTCTCGGCAACAAGCAGACTCTGTCAAGCGGCCGCGGTCTGGAAAGTTTCAATGCCATCCGCAGCCGTGCAGGCGTCCCTGAATTTGAAAGCATCGACTTCTGGGCCATCGTCCGTGAACGCCGCATGGAATTCTGCATGGAATACTCCAACTGGTTTGACATGGTCAGCTGGTATCGCTGGAAGCCACAGGAAATGCTCAGATTTTTCAACGAGGAGCAACATCGCGGATATGAAATAAAAAACAACGGAATCGTAAGGATAAATCGCGCTGACGGCTCGTTCATGCTCAACTATCTTTTTGCCAATTACAACGTCTGGCGTCTCAACAGCGATGGCACGGACAATCCTGACTGGAGCGTTGACGCCTATCGACCCCACGATATAATTCTTTCCGAAGCCAACATCTTCATGCCTTATCCCGAAGCTGACGTGCTTCAGAATCCTTATCTGACAAAAGAGCCGGTACCCTACGACTTCGGCGATGAAAAATAATAACATCATTAACCTAAAACCCCATCAGAAATGAAAATATATAAGCATATATGGTTTCTGGCTCTTTTAGCCGTGACCTCAGTTCTGCTGTCGGCCTGCAGCGACGACAACGGCGGCGGACAGCCGGTGATTGACAGTGTGCGCATAACCGACCCTGAACTTGCCGACAGCACTTTTACTCAGGCGGTGCCCGGCAAAATGATTGTGGTTCAAGGCCGCAACCTCGGCGGTTGTCGTGAACTATATATCAATGACCAGAAAGTGCCGTTCAACCCTAACATGAACACGAACCACAGCATCATCACAACAATCCCGACCGAGGAGGACGGCGGATTCAAACTCACAGCTCTCCACCCGGAACTGGCATCGGAAATCCGCGTCGTGACCGGCGGTGGTGTTGCCACCTATGCTTTCAAGGTCCTCGCTCCGGTCCCGGTTGCCGACCGCGTCTCGGGCCGCTATCCGCGTCGTCCCGGTGATGTTGTGACCGTCTATGGCTTGAACTTTCTTGACATTGAACGGGCCTATTTCACCGATGTCAATCCCAATACGACGACCGACGACAACGTTGTGGCCACCCTGCTTGACGACAGCACTATCGAAATCGACGTTACTGACTATGTTCTTTCACATAACCGATACATCGACTCAAAAACCAAGAAGTATGTCACTGAATCGGAAATGAAGATAACCGTACCCGAACTGCCTTTCTCTATCGGCTACTTCGTTATCGTCACCCCTCAGGGACGCACCAGCGTAGATTATGCCTCACTCCCCCAGCCTCCGGTAATCATGACTCTGTCGAGCGATATGCCTATCCCCGGAACACGCGTGACCATCACCGGCCGAAATTTCATTGATGTCGAGTGTGTCAGATTCGGGAATGGTCTTGAAATCCCGGCAAGCGATCTTGAGGTTGCCGACAATGAGAGTGAACTGTCATTCATCATGCCCGCCAAACCGGAAACCTCGACTACCATTTCAGTTAAGACTCCCGGCGGTACCACCAATGAATTCCGCTTCTATCCCTATGAAACCCTGTTACTCGATTTTGACGACCTCGGCAAGGACTGCAACTGGGGCGCAAACACAAGCTATGTAACCGCCACACCCGATGCTGAGCCATATATTTCCGACGGTAAATTCGCGCTTTTTGATGCGGAACTCTCTACATGGAACTATGACGGACCGGAGTTGCGCTGGGACTCTAAAAACGGCAGCCAGTTTGAACTTCCCGGTTTTGATATCATTCCCGCTGATACTCCTATTGAG
>CAMWRO010000255.1 GCA_947176615.1 uncultured Porphyromonadaceae bacterium | reverse complement strand
TAAGAGGTTGTTTAAAAACAAATGTGAATCCAAAGCCCGTGAGCGTGAGTTGGATTTTGACATGAATCGAGGGAGCATAGCTGTGGCTATGTGACCGAGATTCAGGGCAAAAGCCGACCACGATCACGGGTGCGACAGAGCATTTATTCAAGACATACTCGGTGTTAAAATCTAAAATTAAAGTATAACTGAAGTTACATTATCCACATGGCAGCCTCTTTCGTTACCTCGTCATTACGCATCGGTCACATAGCCACAGCTATGCTCCCTCTGTGTAATAACGAGTTAACCGAAAGATGCTACCACTTTGGGTTCACATTTGTTATTAAACAACCTCTAAACATCTTGATGCAATCTAACGTTGACACGCGGCTAAGTCAGTGACATTGCGATATATCTTGCACAGGGATATGCGTGTCAGGGAAAAATTAGTGCCGGGTGCAATCGCGGGGATTGCATCCGGCACCGTATTGAGAGTGAAATAAGGGGGCGAAGGGAATTGGGAATTGAGAATGGAGAATTGAGAATTAATTGTCAATTCTCCATTCTCAATTGTCAATTACTTCTTGGTGAGTGTTGCAGTGTAGGGGTAGCTGCCGAGGTTGAGGGTCAACTCGTAGGTTCCTTCACCGGGAGAGGGGATGTTGGGGGCGCCGCCGTCGGTGCTGAGGAATTCGAGATTGCCGCCGAGGTTGACAACATCCCATGAGTCATTGGCGCGGAACTTGAACTCGCCGCCCTTCAGGGTCACGGTTCCTGTCCATGTGAGGAAGTCCTCGCTCGGGGTCAGCGGGGTGCTTGCATCCCAACCGTTCTCGGTAGCGTCGCCGATGATGCCGATAGTGGTGATGGCGGGCGAGAGCGAGTAGGTCAGAGCCGAGATATTGGCTTTTGCATAATAGAGGCCGGCAGCTGCCACGGGGATGTTTCCGGCACCGCCGTCGGTCGACAGTTTGCCGTCGCTTGCATATCCGTAGTTGGTGTGATTCCAGTCGGGAGCCGAAGTGAATTTGAATTCACCCGAAGCGTGGATGAAGCCTTCGTAATCGACATAGTTGGATGTATAGAGGAGGTCAGACGCTGCTTGATTCCAGCCGTTGGCACCACCGGGGGTGTAGAGGTTGGGGATGGCAAGAATCCAAGTGTAGGCGTGGAGACCGCCCTCACCGGGACGCATGTTGACAGTGATGAGGTGCTTGTTTTCCTCCTCGATAACGCCGAATACACCGACAGTCTCATAGGCTTTCAGATTGCCTGCCGCGCCATAGAGGTCGTCGTCATACTCAGGACCGTAAACGATGCCTGAACCGGCTGCAAGAGTCGATGCGGGGATTACGGCCCACTCATATCCGGCAGCAGCCTCGGCGGCAGTAATGTCGACAACAACCGAGAACATCGGGTCGTCATAAGGACTTGCGCCGCTGTTGGTCATTTCAATAGCCTTGGCGTTGATTGAGCCGTCGGAGCAGGTGCCGATGAGGTAGTACTTGTCTTCAATGACAAAGTCGGGGTCAAAGGGACGCATGACCACGTTCATGGGGCAGAAATATACATCGGGGCCTCCAAGACGGATTTTGGTGTTGCCTTGTGTGGCATATCCTTTATAACGGATGTAGACAGTGCGGTTTACGGGCGCGATAGAGTTGAGGGCGGTGTGGAATCCGGCATCAAGAGCATCGGGATTGGCATAGACGATATTGTTGTCGATTGTAGTGGCGACTTCGGCAACATTGCTGAATGCCTCGTTGGCCGACAACTCGGCGACGAGCATCAGGTCATATCCCTCGGGGAATTCCGCCAACTCGCCGAGTTGCGCGAGCTGGACTTTGCCGTTGTTTTCGTTGACTTCGTTGAGGTTGATGGCCTGATCGCCCGATGCCTGATTCAACTCGATGGATGCAGACTCGAATACGGACTCCTGAGGATTAGTCTGAGGTTTGGGATTCGGCTCCTCATAATTGTCACAAGCGACAATTCCGAGCGACAGAACCAAAGACAGGCCGTAAAATATTGATTTTTTCATCAGTATTCAATAAGTTTTGAAACCGGTCGGGGAAATCAGTCGGTGATGCCCCGACCGGAATAATGTTATTATTACTTTTTAGACATTGAAACAGATTGGGTATTCATGTCGACAGAAATAACCATCGTGCCGCCATCCCAGTCGGGGAAGTTCCAAGCACCTTTACCTGATACATAAGCACCCGAATAAGGGAGTGAGCAGTCGACAGCCTGATCCGGTTCCTGTGCTCCAAGACTGTTTTCGTCCCAGCTTACAAGTTCGGTATAGAAACGGAACATGGCTTTTCCGGCTTCAATATCAAATTCACCTTGATAGATGTTGTCGCCTGTAGTGTCGGCAAGACGCCATTCCTTGTAATGGTCGGCATTTTCCGGAGTCGGGCCTGCCCATCCTTCGGGCGCGCCTACAAGGTAGATGTACTTTGTCACCACGACAGACGCCTCGCCTGCGGTACAGGTCATTGAGATGTTCTTTTCGTCACTCATGTCAACGGTGATGGTCATTTTGCCACCGGGCCAGTTGGGGAACTCAAAAGCACCCTTGCCCTTGACAACGGCGGTCGTAAAGGAGCCTTCGGAGAAGTTGGGGAACTGGACAGGACTGTCAGCTTCCTGACTGCCGTAGGAGTCGGCGTCCCAGCCGGTGAGGGCGGTGTAGAAACGGAACATGGCTCCCGCAGGGATTTCAAACACTCCGCTGTAAACCTTGGACCCGATAGCCTCATTAGGCTCAAAGAGACGCCAGTCGGCATAGTGAGCCGCATTGCTTTCGGTCGGGCCTGCCCATCCTTCGGGAGAACCCACGAGGTATATGAATCCGGGGAGTTTGATAGCGAAGTAGGGCTGAACGTAGTTGTAGGAAACCACGTTGGACACGATGCGCGAGCTTTCAACGCCGTCGAGCTGGCAGACGGCACGGAAATAAACTTTGTCAAAGGTGGGTCCGTCGGGATAAACCTCGGCATATTTTTCCTCAGAGTCGATACCCTGCAGTTCCATCATGGCGATGGCGATGTCTTCCTGCTTGAACGACATGCGGGCCTGAGTCTTGTCGATGGCACTGAGAGAAACGGGGTTGGCAAAGTCTTCGGTAAGAGACATTTCAGCCGAGTAGTTGGCGACGGCCGAATAGCCGTAGTCGGGCTGAGAACATACAAGCTCCAGAGTAGAACCTTCGGTAAGTGATACATACTGGTTCTGAAGGGCCGGAGTGTTGAGTTCAAAGGTTGTCGGGACCTGATAGACCGGATCTCGGTCCTGCTCGCAAGATGTGAAACCGAGCAGGAGGGCGGCCATAGTCGCGAATATAGATATTCTTTTCATGAAAATATTCAATTTAAGAAATTAAAAGATTAATAGCCGGGGTTCTGAGTATAACCGTTGCGTTCAACAACTACGTTGGGGATTGCATAGACATTGAAATTAGCGGGGAAGTCGGTGCCTTCGGCCACTTTATATTTCCAGTTCCATGTGTAACCCGAAATCCATTTGCCGTAGCGGATGAGGTCGGTGCGGCGGGTACATTCGGTGTACAGCTCGCGGCAACGCTCGTCGCGGAGTTCGGTGAGGTTGATGGTTGTGTAGGGGTCCATCTTGGCACGTTCACGGATGTAGTTTACATATTTGAGGGCCTTAGCCGCATCTCCACCGCCGTTGAGGGCGGCTTCGGCTGCCGAGAGGTAGATTTCGGCAAGACGTATCATGGCGTAGTCGATGCCGAGGGGATCGACAGCGGCGGGAGACATGCCTTCGACCACTTCGTTGTTGTCGTTGATATACCAGTTGGTGTACTTGACAGCAAGGAAACCGTTGTTGCCCCATTCTGACTGGCCGTTGAAAGAGGGGTTGTTGATGTTGAACCCGTCGGCTGCGGTTTTCCACCACTTGGTGCGCAGGTCAGGAGACTCGGTATAGTCGGCGTTCCAGTCAAATGTCTCGACAAACTGACGGCGCGCGCTCATACACTTCCATCCGTTACCCGAGTTGTACTCGGCCTGTGTGCAAGTGAATGAGGCATCGGGAGCGGCATCTCCAATCCATGCGTTGCACATGAAACCGCCGTTGGCATAGCTTTTCAGACCGCCATCGGGATTCAGGGTCACGCTTTCCTGAACGATGCGCCAGATGATTTCGCCGCAATCCTTGTTGTTGTAGCTGAAGTTCTGGTGGTAACCCTTTGCGAGGCCGGTAGCTGTTCCGTCGCTTGCAACGAATCCACCCTTGGCGCGGCGCGCTATAACTGCCTCAGCGTGGTTGTAGCAGTCTTGCCAGCGGGCATTGCCGGTGTAGACCTCGGCATTAAGGTAATATTTTACAAGGATTGACTCGGCGACATCGAGACCTACATATCCGTAGGGGGGATTGTTGTTGGGGTCGTTTTCCTT
>CAMWRO010000254.1 GCA_947176615.1 uncultured Porphyromonadaceae bacterium | reverse complement strand
ACATCCTCATGGTTAAATTTTAGAAATTAATATCTAAATGAAGTTAGATTGTCCAAAGTGGTAGCATCTTTGGATTAACATTTGTTATGAAACACCCTCTAAAAAATTCGCCCTATGAAGATATTCTCTTGGTTCAGAAGCCTCTTTGAAGTGTGGCGCCGGGAATTCCGTCTGGTGTTCACCGACGCGGGCGTGATGCTGTTTTTCTTCGCCCTTCCGCTCGTCTACCCGCTTGTCTACACAATCATCTACAATCCCGAGATTGTGACCGACATTCCCATTGTGGTGGTAGACCATGCCCGTACGGCCGACAGCCGACAGCTTGCCCGGATGTTTGACGACACCCAGTCGATCAAGGTCGCCGGCTATGCTGCCGACCTTGAAGATGCCCGGCGGGCAATGAGAGAGAAAAAATGCTACGGCATCCTTGAGATACCCTCTGACTACAGCAAGCGTATCGGCAACGGCGACCAAGCGGTCGTGGCATTCTATGACGAAATGTCGCTGCTGCTGCGCTATCGCGCCTTCATGTCGGCCATGACCGACATTCAGATTGAACTCGGCCAGCAGATAACCATGCAGCGAGTCAGCGCCGGGGGACTCCTCACAAGCGACCTCGCCGCCAGCGGCATGCCGGTCAAGAACGAGGCTTTTTTCCTTGGTGACCCGACTCAGGGATTCGCATCGTTCATCATGCCCGGTATCGTGGTGCTCATTCTTCAGCAGAGCATGATTCTCGGCATAGCCATGCTTGCCGGAAACGCCGCCGAGCGTCGCCGCCGCAACCGTGGATATGACCCACTTGCCGTGGATGCCTCCCCGGTCACCACCGTTCTGGGACGCACCCTCTGCTATGTCATCATCTATATCCCGATGAGCTACTACATCCTGACGATGGTACCCGCGATTTTTGCGCTGCCCCATGTCGGGAGTGTCGCCGACTACATGCCATTCATCTTCGCCATGCTCGTGGCAAGCGCTATGCTCGGGCAGTCAATCGCCGTCTTCATCACCGAGCGCGAGACATCGATGCTTGTAATCGTGTTTACGTCAGTCTTCTTCCTGTTTCTCTCGGGCCTGACATGGCCGCGCTATGCCATGAATCCCTTCTGGACAGCCATCGCCGACTGCATCCCCGCCACATGGGGGGTTGAAGGAATCATCCGCATCCTCGCCAACGGTGCCGACATCAGCGAAGTCTCCCGTTATTATGTCAACGAGTGGATTCTCGCCGCCGTCTACTTTGTCACCGCCGTCATCCTCACCCGTTTCCTCTCCCCGCGCCTCGCCAAGACAACCCCTCCTGCCAAAAATGCATAATCAGCTAAAAAGTCATCGCAATTTCAGGATTATTGCATATCTTTGCAAAAACTCAATTGACGATGGACAGGAATATTCTTGAATTTGTAACGTACTGTATCAGCAAACTATCCCAACGGCTGAATATCAGCCAACGGGAAGTGTATAACCGGCTGAATAAGTCAGGGATTCTCTACGGCTATATCGTGCCATCCTATGACGTATTGCATACATTCAGCTCTCGCTATCTCATGGATGACCTGACCGATTTCATGAAAGAAAAAGGAGTCTTGCCACAATGAAACTCTATCATTCGTCAAATCTGTCGGTCAACTGTCCTGATACACTTCATTCACGGGTATATCTTGATTTTGGGAAGGGATTCTATCTTACATCCCTGCATGAACAGGCAGTCAAATATGCGCAACGCTTTATTCGGCGAAATCAGGATGCATGGCTGAACGTATATGAGCTGGAATTTGACCCGGCTGAATGGAAGGTCTTGATATTCGATTCCTATAATAAGGCATGGCTCGATTTCATATCAAAATGCCGGGCAGGACAAGATGATTCGGATTTTGACATTGTAATCGGAGGAATCGCCAACGACAAAGTGATTCAGACTCTTGACCGATATTTTGAAGGAGAGTTGACCGAGAATGAAACATTAGGCTTGCTGAAATATGAGAGACCAAACAATCAATATTGCATCCGATCCCAAGACATGCTGGACAAGTGCCTTAAACATATAGAAAGCAAACAATTATGACTGAAGAAAGTAAATTAGCGATGCGGGCCACCAAATGCGCCAACATCATAACGAGCCTGTGCAGTCTGTTTGGAATTTCATTACAACAAGCGACTGATATTTTTTACAACTCGGAAACTGCCGGATTGATTGAAGACGGAATCGCCGACCTCCAGTGTCGCAGTGACAAATATCTTGCCACTCTTGTCTGGGAAGAATATCAGGAATCGGAAAAACAATGATAACACATTAAACCAATCCGTGAGAAATGAACCTCATTAAGAATTTTGCTTTAAGCACTATGATTCTTGCACCGATGACGGTGGGGGCTGAGAATATGTTCAACTCCCTTCTCGGCAAAAGCGAGGAGGAGACTGCCGCGAAAATTGAAAGTGTGTGGCGGCACTTTTTCACTCCGGGCGACATCGCGCTTTATGAGAATCCCGGGCAGAAAAGTGTCTATTACCTCGACGGTGACGACAAGGGATTCATCATGGACACAGGCAGCAACGACGTGCGCACCGAGGGGATGTCCTACGGCATGATGATAAGCGTGCAGCTCAATCACCGCGACGAGTTTGACCGGCTGTGGAAATGGAGCAAGGAACACATGGCCTATCCGGCCGATTCGCCTTGGGACGGATATTTCTGCTGGCAATGCGCTCCCGACGGGAGAAAAATCGGCGGCAGCAACGCATCTGACGGCGAAATATACTATGCCACCGCGCTTTTTCTTGCAGGACAGCGGTGGAACGAACCTGACTATACCGCCGCGGCCAACGAGATTCTTGCCAAAACGATGTCAAAGGATGGCGAGACAACCGGGGTCTATGACCTTTTTGACCGCGAAAGAAATCTTATCACTTTCGTCCCCGACCGTGCGGGCCACGGGTTTACCGACCCATCCTACATGCTCCCGGCATTTTTGGACCAATGGGCAAAAGTTGCCGGAAAAGAACGTGATTTCTGGGCCGGGGCAGCAACCGCCGCCCGCAACCACCTTGTGGAGAGCGCTCACCCCGTTACGGGTCTACATCCCGATTACAGCAACTATGACGGCTCGGCCTACCGGTGGCCGCATGCCGGTTATGACACGTCGACCTACATGTATGACGCTATCCGCTGCGCGATGAACATCGGGATGGACTCATACCTGACAGGCAAAGACACCGAGCGCCAGCGCGATGTCATGCGCAGGATGCTCCGGTTCTTCAAAAACGACGGTTTTACCCACGCCCACTTCGCCCTCGACGGCACAAACCCTTCGGGAGGATATTCGCGTGGCATGGACGGGTCCAATGCCGTCGGGGCAATCGCCCTTGCCCATTCCGACGTGCCGGGCGACCGGGAACTCGCGACCGAATTTGTGCAGCGGCTCTGGGATGCCGAGCCTCCGACCGGCAAATACCGCTATTATGAAGGAATGGTATATTTCCTCTCACTCCTCCATGTTTCAGGCAATTTCTCCCTTGATTTCAATTGATTGACTTATGAACCCCGAATTAAATCTCCCGGCATGGGCGGCGATGCCCGAGTGTGCCGTCACAGTGTGCGACGCAGACTGCCGCATCATCTATATGAATCCCCGTTCCCGCGACACTTTTGCCGATGGAACCGACCGTCTTATAGGGCAGAATCTGCTCGAATGTCATTCGCCGCGCTCGCGCGAAATCATCGCGCGACTGCTTGCGACCGGCGGGTCAAACGTGTACACCATTGAGAAACAAGGTGTCAGGAAAATGATTTATCAGAGTGCGTGGCTAAACACTGACGGCTCGGTGGGCGGACTGGTGGAACTCTCGATGGTCATTCCCGCCGAAATGCCCCATTATGTGCGTAAATAAAAAATCGGAGTGAACGCAGTGAAATGTACCGTTCACCCTTCACCTTTAACTATAAATTATGGCTTCAACCGACATGACTCCCAAAGAGGAATTTCTCGAACTGCTGCGCTCGACCGAGCGTCCCGGTGTCGAGGATGTGATACAATATATCGACGATTTAGGATTTTTCACCGCGCCCGCATCGGCAGGTCACCATCTCAACACCGAGGGGGGACTGGTGGAACACTCGCTCAACACCTGCAAGGCCGCGCTGAAAGTGTGGGAAGGAATGAAAGAGCTCGACCCGACGCTTGAAAAGGAGGTGACACGCGACAGCGTCATCATCGCCGCGCTGCTCCACGACGTGTGCAAGAGCGACATCTACTACCGCAGCGTCAAGAAACGCAAAAACTCGCTCGGACAATGGGAAGATTCCGAGGGTTACAAGGTGTCATTCAAGAATTTCCCTATGGGACACCTGTCTATTATACACCTCTCCGAGCCCACGAGACTAAGGGGAATCTGGGTTTGCGGGGTCTGCGGTCTAAAAAAACTAGGGGGTGG
>CAMWRO010000253.1 GCA_947176615.1 uncultured Porphyromonadaceae bacterium | reverse complement strand
ATGTCGCTTGTCAATGCAGCGCAGTATCGCGCCTGCACCGGAGATGAAGATGCCGTTCATAACGATGTCGGCATACAGCTCGGGGGGAGTCTGGTCAAGCGCGCTGAGGACGGCGGCCTCGATTTTGGAAATCGACTTCTCGATGCAGTGCGACACCTCCTGATAGGAGACAGGCACCTCCATCGGGAGCGCGGTCATCTTGTTGGGGCCGTGGACAATGAAGTCTTCCGGCGGGTTTTCAAGCTCGGTGAGTGCCGATCCGACGTTGATTTTTATCTGCTCGGCGGTGCGCTCGCCCACCTTTATATTATGCACGCGGCTCATGTGTTCCTTGATGTCCTCGGTCAGGTCGTCGCCTGCAACCTGAATGCTCTTGTTGCTGACGATGCCGCCGAGCGAGATGACAGCGATTTCGGTCGTACCGCCGCCTATGTCGACAACCATGTTGCCCTGCGGGGCGAGAACGTCGATGCCGATACCGAGGGCGGCAGCCATCGGCTCGTAAATCATATATACGTCGCGGCCTCCGGCATGTTCCGACGAGTCGCGCACGGCGCGGATTTCAACCTCGGTCGAACCCGAGGGGATGCCGATGACCATCTTCATCGAAGGGGTCGAGAACCACGAGCTTTTGGTGCGGGCCTTGGCAACGAGGCCGCGAATCATCATCTCGGCGGCGTTGAAGTTGGCAATCACGCCTTTGCGGAGGGGGCGGATAGTCTCGATGTCGGGGTTCTCGCGGCCGAGCATGCGCTGGGCCTCGTGACCCACGGCCATGAGCTTGCCTGTGCGCTTGTGGATGGCCACAATCGACGGCTCGTCAATGACGATCTTGTCATTGTGGATTATGATGGTATTGGCCGTTCCAAGGTCAATGGCAATTTCTTGTGTAAGAGAGAATAGTCCCATCTTTGGAGTTGAAAAATTAAATAATTTTAAGAAAGAGTTTCGTATGCGGCCGGGGGAGTCTCCCCCGGCCGATATGTTTTTTTAGTGCTTGAAGTGACGGATGCCGGTCACTACCATAGCGATGTCATGGGCGTTGCAGTAGTCGACTGACTCTTGGTCGCGGATTGACCCGCCGGGTTGGATGACGGCGGTCACACCGGCGTTTCCGGCAATCTCCACGCAGTCGCCGAAGGGGAAGAACGCGTCTGACGCCATTACCGAGCCGTTGAGGTCGTGGCCGAATGAGCGTGCCTTCTCGATAGCCTGTTTCAGCGCGTCGACACGCGATGTCTGCCCGATGCCGCTGGCGCAGAGGCTGCGGTTCTTGGCGAGCACGATGGCGTTGCTCTTGGAGTGCTTGACAATCTTGTTGGCAAAAAGAAGGTCGGCAACCTGTTCGGGTTTGACAGCGAGGGTCGTCACCTGAGTCAGGTCTTCGGGGGTCTCGACCTTGAGGTCGCGGTCCTGAACGAGCGCGCCGTTGAGGATGGAGCGGAACTGCTTTTTGGTCTCAACCGGCTTGTTCTGAATCAGGATGATGCGGTTTTTCTTGCTCTTGAGCACTTCGAGCGCATTGTCGGTATAGGCGGGGGCGATGATGACTTCAAAGAAAATCTTGTTGATTTCCTCGGCGGTCTCCTCGTCGACAGTGCCGTTGGTGATGAGCACGCCGCCGAATGCGCTGACCGGGTCGCCGGCAAGCGCGTCTTTCCATGCTTCGGCGATTGTCTCGCGCGATGCTACGCCGCAGGCGTTGTTGTGCTTGAGGATGGCGAATGTCGGCTCCTCAAACTCGGCTATCAGATTGACGGCTGCGTCGATGTCGAGAAGGTTGTTATAGGAAATCTCTTTGCCGTGGAGCTGGGTGAACATGGCGTTGAAGTCGCCGAAGAATGTGCCGCTCTGGTGGGGGTTCTCACCGTAGCGCATGGTCTTGGCACCGTCGATGGCGATGCGGAGTTCCGGCTCCGAAAGATTAGGCTGGGTCGATGCAAAGTAGTTGTAGATGTCGCTGTCGTAGCCCGACGATACGGCAAACGCCTGTGCCGCAAACCAGCGACGCTCGGCGAGTGTCGACTCGGCTCCCTGACGCTCAAGCAGCTCGGCGAGGGGGGCATACTGTCCCTTGGATGCCACGATGATAACATCGTTGTAGTTCTTTGCAGCGGCACGGATGAGGGAGATGCCGCCTATGTCGATTTTTTCAATGATGTCGGCTTCGGGAGCACCCGATGCTACTGTCGCGCTGAAGGGGTAGAGGTCAACGATGACAAGGTCGATTTCGGGAATCTCATATTGTGTAATCTGCTCGCGGTCCCCTTCGTTTTCACGACGGTTGAGGATGCCGCCGAATACCTTGGGATGCAGGGTCTTTACGCGACCGCCCAGAATCGACGGGTAGCCGGTCAGGTCTTCGACTGCCTCGCATTCATATCCGAGACCCTCGATAAACGAGCGGGTGCCGCCTGTCGAGAGAAATTTTACACCGTTTTTGTTCAGAAGTGACAGGATGTTGTCAAGCCCGTCCTTGTGGAAGACCGAAATCAACGCGGTCTTTATTTTCTTGATATCCGACATGAAAAATAAGTGCTATAACGTTTTGAGGATGCAAAATTACGAAAAAAAAAGCACTTACCCGATACAGATTAATAAAAATATTTTTACGCATAGCTGTGGAGGCCCGACAGGAAGAAATTGACACCGAAGTAGGTAATCAGCACTGAAAGAAAGGCGGCGAGAAAATATGTGTGGACGAAACCCGCCCGGTTGAATCGCGGAAATGACATGGCATGGAGGGGCAGGGCATAGACGAGCATCGTTATTAGCGCCCATGTCTCCTTGGGGTCCCATCCCCAGTAGCGGCCCCAAGACTGGTTGGCCCACACCGCCCCGATGAAAATGCCGGCGGCGAGGAGGAACACTGCCGGGTAGAGCATCACTCGGCTGACGGTGGCGAGACGCTCGGCGGCGGCTGTTTTCAGTCCGATAATCATTGCCGCTACCGAGTCAAGGGCCATGAATGCGAGCAGCGAGTAGGAAACCATGATAACCATGACATGGATGCTCAGCAGCGGGGACTGGAGCACAGGCATCAGGTGGGTTACCTGCGGGTTTTTCTCTCCCATCATCGCCACCGTCATTGCCATTCCGGCGATGATGAGCGACGCGGATTGCATGATGGAAATGCGTCGGCTGAGGATGAGTCCGGTCAGCAACGCTGCCCATGCAAGAGCCAGCATGGTTTCATGACCGTTGCCGAGCGGCAGCTGGTTGCCGATGATGCCGCGCAGGGTTATGATAAACGTGACGTAGAGGAAAAGGAGAATGGCGGCGGCCGAAACGGCTGTTGTCACGCCCCGGTGCGGGACAGTTCCCGATGCCGTAGCGCGGCAGAAGAAGAAAAACGCGATTATGCCGCACACAATGGCGGTCATCGCCGCCGGGAGGGTGTGTGAGACCCTGTTGTAGATGATTTCGGCCCGGTATCGGAGCGTGCCGGGACCGTAGCCGGGGCCGAGGACTTCAATCTGCCGGGCGGCTATGCGGGTCAGCACCTCGTTGGCCGAAATATTGCGGCCGTGGGCGATTTCACGCGCGACAAACTCCATGCTGCCGATGACGAAACGCCGGTTGTCGAGCGAAATGTCGGCGGGACAGTCGTCGACCCACGAAAGCCAGCCGACCGAGCCGTCGTCGAGGCGCATCGGGTAGATTTTCATCGCCGAGCCTGTGCAGACAGAGCTTATCAGCGCGGTTTTCTCGACCGCCTCGCGGATGTTGCGGTCGCTGATGTCGGCATTGTCGAGCAGAAACCGCCCTGCCGAGTAAAAATCGTCAAGCGAGGCATATTTTCCATCGATTCCGATAATATCTTTTATTTTCCCCCCTTTGACCGCTATCATCGGCTCTTGTTTCCAGTCGTTGTAATAGAAAATCCACCCGGTCAGTACCTGTTCGGCGGTCATGCCCCGGTAAGTGTCGCTGCCGTAGAGCTTTATGCAGAAATCGCGCGCGAGAGTACTGACGGGACACACGCGGCCGTTGTGCATGACCAGCAACTGCCCGAAATTGCGGGCGAGTCCGCGTTGCAGCGTCGATGGTAACGCGTCGGTCTCGGCCGCCGAGACGCTGAGAGAGGAAAGGAGCATGAGCATGACGCATCCGAGCGTTTTGACCAACCGGCGGAAACCGCTGCGGCGAGAAAAGAAAAACGCAATCATCGACACGAGCAGCAAGGCATATCCCCCGTAGGTGACACCTATCCCCCACGGGTCATGCGCCACCGACAGCACGGTATAGCCGTCGCCCATCCCCGACTGGTAGAAACGGTAGCCGGCGACAGATAGGATATTGTTCATCGACACGGTCGCCTGCGTGGTTTTGCCATCGCGTGTGACGGTTAGGTCGCTGGCATAATCCATCGGGGTCGATGTGCCGGGATAGCACTCGATGCGGCACCGGTCAAGAGCTATGGCAAACGGCAGCGATTTCTCCTTTTCCCCGTCATTGAGAGTAAACGAGGATGCCTGCC
>CAMWRO010000252.1 GCA_947176615.1 uncultured Porphyromonadaceae bacterium | reverse complement strand
AACAGGGTTTCATTCGGGACAAACTTTAATGACGGATTGATAAAGGAAATATTTTTTATAATTGAATCAACCTCGTATCCATCATCAAATATCCGTTTATATTCATTCTGAAGGATAAAGTTGATAGAGATTACATTGGCATAATTTTCTTTCGCAAATCTGCTGATGGAAAAGGTTTTACCAATCTGTCGGGCTCCTTTTATAATAAGAGGGGAGTGGTCGGGACGCGATTTCCATTCTGCCAAAAATACTTCAATTTTGCGCTTTAGTGGTGTCATATCGGCTAATCGTTTGGTTGTCAATGCAAAGTTACTATAATTTCACATTTTTCCAAGGTTTTTTGGCCGAAATTTCACATTTTTCCGAGGTTTTTGGGTGGAAATTTCACATTTTTCCGAGGTTTTTGAGGGCGAATTTCACATTTTTCCTGATTTTCGAGATTGGAAAGCATCTGTCATGAAAACATGGCCATGTATTAAGAGCAAACGAATCGGACTGTCGCGGCGGCTACTATGGCAAGTGCCGCGGGGATTAATGCGCGAATACCAATCTTTAAATTCTTGGGCATAAGCCAATAAGCGGCAACATAAATCACAGCGGTGAACACACCGACGAGAAAATGATTCCAATCAGGAAGAAGCGCTGAGTTTACAATGTAAGCAACTGCTCCCAATAAGCCATAAATAAAAAGATTCCAATTTATCATAATTTACAAAACATTGATTACGTCAGGTGGTTTTTCTTATTAGACGCGGAATTATCTGAAATAGTTGCAGAGGGGCGAGTGGATTTTATGTTGACAAGCCTTGACTTTCTTAGGTATCCGGCGTAAAAAATCACATTTTTTATATACCTTTGCGTTGTAATTAGAAATAAGATATAGACAATGGCAGTTATTCTTAATATAGAGACCTCGACCGAGGTGTGCTCGGCGGCCCTGACAGCCGAGGGGATGGTGCTGGCCCATCGCGAGGATGAGCATGGGCGCAATCATGCCGCCCTGTTGAGCGATTACATCAAGCATTGCCTCGACTTTGCCCGCGAGAAGGAAATCAATCTTGACGCGGTGGCGGTCAGCATGGGCCCCGGCAGCTATACCGGCCTGCGCATCGGATTGTCAGAGGGGAAAGGACTTGCCTATGCCCTCGACATTCCCCTTATCGGGGTCAACACTCTGGAGCTGTTGGCCACAACGGTGATGTTTTCGGGCGAAATCGAGGGTGACGAACTGTTTGCCCCGATGATTGACGCGCGCCGCATGGAGGTCTATACCGCTGTCTATGACATGGCCCTTCAGCCGGTCATGCCTCAGCAGCCGTTGATTCTCGACGCTGATTCCTATCGCGACGAGCTTTCGCGTGGCCGTGTGCTGTTCTTCGGCAACGGCAGTGAGAAGGCCCGCGAGGTAATCACGTCGCCCAATGCCGTTTTTGTCCCTGACGTCGTGCCCCTTGCCGTAAACATGCTTGCTCTCTCGGAGCGCGCTTTTGCACGTCGCGAGTTCCTCGACTTGGCCTATTCAGTGCCTAATTACATTAAAGATTTTCAAGCTACAAAACCCAAGAATCCAATAATTTCAGCTACCAATGTATAACAATCAGCCTCCCTACAACAACCCTCAGAACAACAATCAGTATAACGGTTACAACCAGCCTCCCTATGGCGGCAACCGTTTCAACCCTGACGTATATTTCGGCCAGAACGATATGTTTGCCGAAGGTCCCACCGGCAAAAGCCGTGGCGTGGCCGCGCTTCTCGCCATTTTCCTCGGCTCGATAGGCATCCAGTACTTCTATCTGGGCAAGACAACTCCCGGCATCATCTTCCTCGTCGGCGGCCTGTTGTCGTGTGGTTCCATCACCGGCCTCCTGTCCCTCATCCAAGGCATAATGATGCTCTGCATGAGCAACTATGACTTCACCAACAAATATGCCAATACCCCCAACTCTTTCCCGCTGTTCTAAGATTTTAAACAGCCTATTATATAACAAGGAGGCCGCTCAAAAAGCGGCCTCCTTGTGTGTACCCCGGAGCAGAATCGAACTGCTATCTAAAGTTTAGGAAACTTCTATTCTATCCGTTGAACTACCGGGGCGCAGTTTTTGTCAGTGCAAAGTTAGCGATTATTTTTCAATCTGCAAGCATCGGCACGTCACTATCTTTTCAGAGTGACGAAACGGTACGTTGCACCGCTGCGCGGGTCGGTCATGGTTTCTGATTGGGTCACTCGGTGCCATTCTGTGTCGGCAATCTCGGGGAAAAAGGTATCGGCATCGGCAACTTCGGCATCAATTTCAGTAAGCTCGATGGTGTCGGCACGGCCGATTGCCTGACGGTAGACCTCGCCGCCACCGATAATAAACGCCTTTTCGACACCTGCACACATCGAGATGGCTTCGTCGAGCGACGCTGCGGTCTCGATGCCGTCGCGGGAATAGTCGCGGTTGCGGGTGATAACGATATTGCGCCGTCCGGGAAGGGGGCCTTTGGGGAACGACTCAAAGGTCTTGCGGCCCATAATGATGGGGCAGCCCATTGTCAGAGCTTTGAAACGTTTCAGGTCGTCGCTGATGTGAAACAGCAGGTCGCCGCGGCGGCCTATCGCGCTGCGGCGGGCGACGGCGACGATTATGGTCAGTTGTGTCGTCATACGGCTACGGTAGCTTTGATATGGGGATGCGGGTTGTAATCTTCGAGAGTGAAGTCTTCAAACTTGAAGTCGGTCAGCTCCTTGACATCGGGGTTGATAATCATGCGGGGGAGGGGGCGCGGCTCGCGCGAAAGCTGCTCGGCCACCTGCTCGAAGTGGTTGCTGTAGATGTGGGCGTCGCCGAGAGTGTGGACAAAATCGCCCGGTTCAAGCCCCGTGACCTGAGCTACCATCATGAGCAGCAAGGCGTAGGAGGCGATGTTGAACGGCACGCCGAGGAAGCAGTCGGCACTGCGCTGATAGAGCTGGAGCGAGAGTCGCCCGTCGGCCACATAGAACTGGAACAGCAGGTGACATGGGGGGAGATTCATTGTTTTGAGGTCGCCTACGTTCCACGCGCTGACGATGATGCGGCGCGACTCGGGATTGTTCTTTATCGTGTTTACGACCTCGGCAATCTGGTCGATATATCCTCCGTTGTAGTCGGGCCACGACCGCCACTGGTAGCCGTAGATGTGTCCGAGGTTGCCGTCGGCATCGGCCCATTCGTTCCATATCCTGACACCGTGGTCCTGAAGGTATTTCACGTTGGTGTCGCCGCGCAGGAACCAGAGCAGCTCATAGATTATCGACTTCAGGTGAAGTTTCTTGGTTGTGAGCAACGGAAATCCGTCGGCAAGGTTGAACCGCATCTGGTAGCCGAAGATGCTGCGTGTCCCGGTGCCGGTGCGGTCGCCGCGGTCAACGCCGGTCTCGACGATTTTTCTTAACAGGTCAAGATATTGTTTCATTTTCGATAGATGATTTTTCTTGTTGTTGTTCTTTGTCACACGGTGTCACACCCCGGGCGGGAGCCGACGTGCTGACACTTCCCGCGCCCGCTATCGTGCGCGAGATTTTCTGCATCATGGGGATGGCGAGCTGATGCCGCTCGGTTGTGTAGCGGATTGCGTCGTTGGGGCACACCGGCAGACAGTCAAAGCAGGTCACGCAGCGTGACGAGTCGACCACATGGTCAATCAGGTCTATGCAGGATGCCTTGCACACATGCTCGCACCGGCGGCACTGGATGCACTTGTCGGTGTCGATGTCGATGTGGAAAATAGAGTTGCGCGATATGAACCCGAGGGTTGTCCCGACGGGGCACACGGTGTTGCAGAAGGTGCGGCCGCTCTTGACGGCAATCCATCCGACAATTCCCATCGACACGAGCGAGATGACAAGACCGATAGCCGAGGCGCCCATTATCTTCAGATGAGGGTTCTCGCTGACTGCGACAGCCGCAGTGTCATAGAAACCGTCGCCCACAATCAGTCGGACTGCCGGATTCAGCACGTTGACGCAGAAACGGCTGTAAATGCACCACGGGTCAACCAGTGAAACGATGAGCAGAATGCCGGTGACAAGCGACGCGACCACGATGGCAAGCGAGATGTAGCGCGTGCGGTCAAACGGTCGGTGGTAGTGGTAGTCATGACTGTCGCGGTGGCGCCCCATGCGGGGGAGACGGGAGCAGATGTCCTGAAACGTACCGAGCGGGCAGACCGTTGAGCAGTAAATGCGGCCGAATATCAGTGTGGCGATGAGCCAGAACACGAAATAGCCAAGAGAGAACGACATGACAGCCGGGATGAGCTGTATCTTTTCAAGCCACCCGGCGACAGCCGGCAACATGAGGCCGCAATCGACAGCCGCCCCGGTCACTGCGACAAGCATGACCGAGGCGATTATGATGCGTGTTACTCTCAACAATTTGCCCATGATAGTCAATTGAGAATTGAGAATTGAAAATGGAGAATTTCAATTTTTTATTATCAGGGTTGTCGCATAGGCCGCTAT
>CAMWRO010000251.1 GCA_947176615.1 uncultured Porphyromonadaceae bacterium | reverse complement strand
TACTCCCTTCCTCAGTACTCACGACTATATTATCAGATTATCTTTACTTACATTACATCACAATATTTCATGAAAACTAAACCTGACCTGAGCTTTATGAGCTTGTGGAACCTGAGTTTCGGGTTCTTCGGCGTACAAATTGCCTATGCGCTGCAGAGCGCCAATATTTCACGAATTTTCGCCACTCTCGGAGCCGACCCCCACGACCTTAGCTACTTCTGGCTTCTGCCCCCTGTCGCCGGTCTTATCATCCAACCGATTATCGGCACGTTGAGCGACAAGACATGGTGTCGCTTTGGACGCCGACTCCCTTATCTGATTCTCGGTGCAATCCTTGCCGTAATCGTCATGGTACTTTTACCCAATGCCGGAAGTTTCCACTTTGCCGTGGCCGGGGCGCTGGTCTTCGGGGCTGTCGCGCTGATGTTTCTCGACCTCTCTATCAACATCTCCATGCAGCCGTTCAAAATGCTTGTCGGCGACATGGTCAATGAAAAACAGAAAGGACTCGCCTACTCCATTCAGAGTTTCCTGTGCAACGCAGGTTCGGTCGTGGGTTATGTATTCCCCTTCCTGCTTGCATGGATAGGCATCAGCAACGTTGCCGACGGCAATCAGGTTCCCGACACGGTGTCCTATTCATTCTATATCGGCGCGGCCATTCTGATTCTTTGCGTTCTGTATACATTCTGGAATGTCAAGGAGATGCCGCCCAGACAGTATGCCGAATATCACGGAATTAATCAAGAAGAAAAAGAGGATAAAGAAAATATCTTCACCCTGCTCTTGAAAGCTCCGAAAGTATTCTGGACTGTAGGTCTTGTGCAGTTCTTCTGCTGGGGAGCCTTCATGTACATGTGGACCTACACTACCGGCGGCGTGGCCGAGCAGGCTTTTGGATGGAATCCTGCCGAAGGGACTCAGGTCGCATCCTATCAGGAAGCAGGCAACTGGACCGGCCTCTTGTTTGCCGTTCAGGCCATCGGCTCGGTAATCTGGGCCGCAGTGCTTCCGTTCTTCCCCAACCGCAAGCTCGGCTACAGCCTCAGCCTCGTCATCGGCGGCCTCGGTTTCCTCTCGTCAATGTTTATTACCAGCAAATATCTGCTTTTCCTCTCATTCTTCCTCGTCGGAACCGCATGGGCCGCAATGCTTGCAATGCCGTTTACGATTCTGACCAACTCGATTTCGGGCAAACACATGGGCGCCTACCTCGGCCTGTTTAACGGCACGATTACCATTCCTCAGATTGTTGCCGCGGCTCTCGGAGGTGTCGTGTTCCACATCCTTGGCGGATTGCATCAGATTAACATGATCGGTCTTGCGGGAGCGTTGCTCATCATCGGCGCATTCTGCGTGTTCTTCATCCGCGAAACTTACGCCGAAGACACCCCCAAGGATTACAGCGCAGAGAAAAAAGCATAAACATTCCGCTGAATATACCACAGAGCAGTCCCGGAGCGTTTATATAGTCCGGGACTGCTTATTTTTTACACCTATGACAGATTCACGCGAAAAAGAAATCTACAGGGTTACACTCGTCGGCAGCGCGGTCAATGCTTTGCTGATAATAGTCAAGTTTGTCGCCGGAATCGCAGGGCGAAGCTCGGCCATGATTGCCGATGCCATTCACTCGCTCAGCGATTTCGCGACCGACATCGTCGTGCTTGTATTCGTAAGACTCGCAGGGCGCCCCAAAGACAGCAACCACACATATGGGCACGGGAAATTCGAGACGCTTGCCACGTTAATCATCGGGGTGGCACTCGCCGCTGTCGGTGCAGGCGTACTCATCAACGGCATCAACCTTGTAATCGACAGCGTGAACGGTCGGGAACTTCCTCGTCCCACCATGCTTGCGCTTGCCGTCGCCGTGCTGTCCATCCTCCTCAAAGAGGGCACATATCGTTACACTGTCTCCAAGGGGAAAAGACTTGAGTCGCAAAGCGTCGTCGCCAACGCGTGGCACCACCGCAGCGATGCCGTTTCGTCAATCGGCACCCTCATCGGTATCGCGGGTGCGATGTTTTTAGGCGAGAAATGGCGCATACTCGACCCTTTGGCCGCCATCGTTGTCAGCTTTTTCATCATCAAGGTCGGCTGGGCCATCTCACGCCCGTGTATCGACGAACTTCTTGAAAAGTCGTTGCCTAAAGAAACTGTCGGGGAAATTGCCCGCATCATAACATCGGTCGACGGGATCTGCGAGCTGCACAATCTGCGCACGCGCCGCATCGGCAACAATATCGCCATCGAGGCCCATGTCAGGATGGACGGCGACATGACTCTCAAAGAAGCACACGCCCTCGCGACCGAGGCCGAAAAACGCCTCAAAGGCCGATTCGGGCAATCCACCCACATCGGCCTGCACATGGAACCGAGAAAACGTCTCCACAATGCATAAAAAAAGCGCGGCCCCCGGATGAAAGGGAGCCGCGCCATTCGTTTCTCGCTATTTATTTCTTGAACTCAACAGCAGCTTTCTCGATTCCGAGACACTTCTTGTAGTTTTCAAGATAGGCATTGAATCCGGCAACATCTTCTTCGGTCGGGGAAATGCTGAAACCGGTGTTTCCGGCAAACACTTCCATTTCAAGATAGTCGGCAAGCGAGCGCTCGGCCTTGTTGTTGACAAGGAACGACGCAAGGAGCGCCATACCCCAAGCTCCGCCTTCTCCGGCAGTCTCCATAACCGAGATGGGCGAATTGAGCGCGGCAGCGAGAATCCGCTGTCCGACGCCCTTGGTCTTGAACAGGCCGCCGTGACCGGTGATGCGGTCAACCTTTATCTTCTCCTCGTTAAAGAGAATGTCGTTGCCTATTTTCAGCACAGCCACTGATGCATGGATGTGAGCGCGCATGAAATTGGCGAGGTTGAAACGGTCGCTGACCGAGCGCACAAAGAGCGGACGGCCCTCGCCGAGGCCGGTCACAGGCTCGCCCGAGAAATAATTGTAGGAAACGAGACCGCCACAATCGGCATCTCCGGCAAGGGCATTATTATAAAGTTTGCCGTAAATCTCGTTCATGTCAACGGGCAGTCCGAGCAATTCAGTGTACTCGCGGAACAGGTTTACCCACGCGTTAAGGTCGCTGGTACAGTTGTTGCAATGTACCATTGCAACGAGGCTGCCGTCGGGGGTTGTCACCATGTCAATCATCTCATAGGGCTTGGAAAGGTCCTTTTCAAGCACAATCATCGAGAAAGAAGATGTTCCGGCCGATACATTGCCGGTGCGTTGCTTGACAGCGTTGGTGGCCACCATGCCGGTGCCTGCATCACCCTCGGGAGGACATACCGGCACGCCGGGTTTCAGGTTGCCTGAGATGTCGAGCCGGGCCGCGCCTTCCTCGGTCAGCACACCGGCACTTTCTCCGGCCATGAGTACGCGGGGAAGGATGTCGGCAAGTTTCCAAGAGTATCCCTTGGGTGCGATGAGCTCGTCAAATTTCTCAACCATCTGGGCCGAGTAATTCTTGGTAGCAGGGTCGATGGGAATCATGCCCGACGCGTCACCCACACCGAGAACTTTCGCGCCTGTAAGCTGCCAGTGGATATATCCTGCAAGGGTGGTGAGGAAATCAATCTCTGCCACATGCTCCTCGTTGTCGAGGATAGCCTGATAGAGATGTGAGATGCTCCAGCGCAAAGGAATGTTGTAGACAAAGAGTTCCGAAAGTTCGGCCGCTGCCTTGCCGGTATTGGTGTTGCGCCATGTGCGGAACGGGGCAAGAATCTCGCCTTCCTTGTTGAACGGCATGTAGCCGTGCATCATCGCACTGACACCGATGGCTGCGAGTGTTTCAATCTCAACGCCATACAGTTCCTTGACATTGGCGCGCAAATCACGGTAGCAGTCTTGAACGCCAAACCATATCGCCTCCAGACTATAGGTCCACAGTCCGTTGACAAGCTGATTTTCCCATTCATGGCTTCCCTGAGCGATGGGATTGTTATCCTCGTCGATAAGGACAGCCTTGATGCGGGTCGAGCCAAACTCTATGCCGAGGATGGCCTTTCCCGACTCAATGGTTTCTTTTGCTTTGTTTATCATGACGCAGAGCGATTAGCAGAGGGACTTGTTGAGCATGTAATAAACCTCGCCGAGACGCAGGTCGCGACGGAAGTTTTCGAGCGTTGTATTCTTCTCGATGTGAACCATCTCGATGCCGGCGATTTCGGCATAGTCTTCCCAATATTCGGGGGTAACACCATAGGCAAAGCAAGAGTGGTGTGTACCGCCTGCAAGCATCCACGCGGTTGCGCCGACTTCAAAGTTAGGCATGGGAATCCACAGGGCCGAAGCAACGGGGAGCTTGGGCAGCGGTTTGGACTTGATGCACTCAACATCGTTGACGATGAGACGGAAACGGTTGCCGAGGTCAACGACAGTAGCGGTCACGCCTGTACCGGGTTTGGAAGTAAAGACGAGGCGGGCGGTCTGTGATTTGCGGATACCGATTCCGAGGAAGTGTACTTCGAGACGGGGACGCTGCTCGGCGATAAGCGGACACACTTCAAGCA
>CAMWRO010000250.1 GCA_947176615.1 uncultured Porphyromonadaceae bacterium | reverse complement strand
CTGAAAGATGCTACCACTTTGGGTTAACATTTGTTATTAAACAACCTCTTAAACTTTAAACCGTCTTCGTCTCATCAGGCTGCACTCCCGGCATGACCTTGACGCGCACACTCGCGATGCGGTGTTGCGTTACCGACAGAACGAGGAAACGGCAGCGCCCGTAGACAATCGACTCCTTGTCCTTGGGGAAATCACCCTTGATGGCAAGCAGCATACCTGCCAGAGTCTCGCAATCCTCGATAACGTCGGCATATTCTTCCTCGTCAAGTTCCGTGGCGCGGAAAAAGTCGTTGAGCAACGTTTTGCCGTCAAAGACAAATGTGTTGTCGGGCAACCGGCGGTAGGTCTGTTCCTCCTCGTCATACTCGTCGTTGATGTCGCCGACGATTTCCTCAAGCACATCTTCGAGCGTCACGATGCCCTGTGTGCCGCCAAACTCGTCAATGACGATGGCGAGGTGGACGCGCCTTGTGCGGAAATCCTCAAGCAGGTCGTCGATCATTCGCGACTCGGGGACATAGTAAGGCTCGCGCATGAGCGACTGCCATTTGAATGTCGGGTCGGCCTCCCCTATGTGCGGCAGCAGGTCGCGCGAATAGAGGACGCCCTGTATGTTGTCCATCGAGTTTTCATACACCGGCAGGCGGGCGAATCCGCTGTCAATCACAACCTTCATCACCTCGTCAAATGTCAGGTCGATGTCGAGTCCCGTCACGTCGACACGCGGGGTCATTACCTCTGACGCGGTCGTGTCGCCGAATTTCAGAATCCCTTCGAGCATGTCCTTGTTCTCGGCCGCGCCGACGTTGGCTATCTCAAGAGCCTGACTGAGGTCGTCGGCGGTGATTTCCTCCTGTTTCTTGGTGACTACCTTGTTGACAATCACCGAACTGCGCACGAGCAGCGATGAGAGCGGATAGAATATCTTGGAGCAGAAAGTCAGTCCCCCTTCAGCCATCTTGGCCCATCCGAGGTTGTTGGAGTTGGCGTAAAGTTTCGGTAGGATTTCGCCGAAAAGCAGGATGAGGAATGTCAGCAGCACCGTCTGCAGGATGAAACTCCACACCGCGCTCATTCCGGCAAAAATCGGTCCGAGCGCAAAGTTACACAACACGACGATGGTCACGTTGACTAGGTTGTTGGCTATAAGTATTGTGGCAAGCAGGCGTTCCGGTTTCCGCAATAATGCTAGTACACTGTCACCCTTGGGGGTGCCTTCAAGTTCTTCACACTGAGTCGGGGTAAGCGAGAAAAAGGCGATTTCGCTACCTGAGATAAAGCCGGATATAAACAGGGCGCACACAGCACACACGAGTGCGATAATCCGGTCAACCCCAAACGGGGCGGATAGCGCCAGCGTGATAGCGCTCATGATACACGACACGGGGTCGGTAGACGGGAAAGGGTCTGAGTCCAAAAGGAGTATGAGTTAGTTAGACATAAGTTTTCCCCGCAAAATTACAAAAATAAATCAATATATCAAAAGATTATCCGCCGACCGCTCTCCTTATCCTCTCCCCCGCGCCGACATGATTGTTTCCCGGCCTGCATCGAAAAAAATTTGCGTACCCGATGCAAGGATTTGCGCAAAGACGGATTTATAGAGATAGAACAACCGATCAAAATCAGAAAAAGTATGAAAAAGAAAAATTTATTGTTTGCTGTACTGGGATTGGGTGCCCTGTCGGTAATGCTTCCTTCATGTATCGATGACGATGATAATTCCTACGGGCTTCGACTCCCTACCGCCTTGGTGACGGTGTGTCCCGAGGATGACGGTTCTTTCATCATGCGGCTTGACGACGAAGTGCGCTTGGTGCCTGTCAATATGAAAAAGTCTCCGTTTGATGATAAGGAGGTCCGCGCGCTTGTCAATTACAGCGATGTCGAAGTGCAGGAAAGCACACTCCGCAATGTCCATGTCAACTGGATTGACAGCATCCGCACTAAACTCCCCGTGGAAAGCGCGGGTGAGCTTGATGTGGAAAAATTCGGTGACGACCCCATTGAAATTGTGCGCGACTGGGTTACAATCGCCGAGGACGGCTATCTGACTCTCCGTGTCCGCACCATCTGGGGAACACGGAATATCCGCCACAACATTAACCTTCTGACCGGCATAAACCCCGAGAATCCTTATGAGCTTGAGATAAGGCATGACGCCAACGGTGACACCGACGGCCGGTGGAGCGACGCTCTGATTGCGTTTAACCTCAACGGACTGCCCCGTGAAAACGGTGACGAGAATAAGATTGTCTTGAAATGGAAATCGTTCACCGGTGAAAAATCGGCCGAATTTGACATCAAGATGCGTCCCGTCGATGAGGAAATCGACCCCGCCGGTCTGCTCCCTGCGAGTGCCATAGAGTAACAGGATGCTTTATCGGGAGTGTTTTGCGACGTCTTTATTTGTCGTGAAACACTCCTTTCATGCAATCTTTTAAGCTCTTTCGGAGTTTAGTAATAAGGATAACGACGCGGAATGATATCATCTGAAACTGAACAGGAATTACAACTCCTTCACCTTCTGAAACAGGGCGGCGGCGCCGCTCACAGGGCACTGTACTCGGCCTATATACGTCACTTGACAGCCGTGTGCTCCCGCTATGTGGCTAATGATGAGGATGTGAAGGATGTGTTGCAGGAAAGTTTCATCAGGATATTTTCTCAGATAGCGTCATTTGAATACCGGGGAAAAGGCTCGCTAAAGGGATGGCTGACAAAGGTGACGGTCAACGAGGCGTTGAAGTTTCTTAACCGCAATAACCGCATTACCTTTGTCGAAATGACCGAAAACGAGCTTGATTTACATGAAGAACCGCCTGACATAGACCGGATACCCGCCTCGGCGATACACTCGCTTATCAGGGAGCTTCCCGACGGGTACAGAACCATATTCAATCTGTATGTCATCGAGAATAGAAGTCACAAAGAAATAGCAGCGTTGCTCGGAATCAAAGAAAGCACCTCGGCATCTCAGCTTCACAGAGCGAAATCAATGCTGGCAGCTAAGATAAGGCAGTATAACGTATGAAAGAAGACTGGTTACACAAGATTCATGACCGCATGGCCGACTTTGAAATGGCCGAGCCTGACGGACTGTGGGCTCGCATCGAGGAGAAAAGTTCCCCGGTAGCGACGCGGAGCGGCAAGCCGGGGCGAGTGGTGCCGTGGAGGTGGCGACGGTGGATAAGTGCCGCCGCGATACTTCTTGCCGTGATGTCGGCCTGTTTATATTTCATCATTCCATCGGGTGATGACGCTCCCCTGCCGGGTCTGATTCCCGACATGTCGGTGCCCGGCGGTCAGATGGCGCAGGTGGCGGCTCCGGGCGTTGATGCCCCGTCGGGGGGTGTTGTCATGGAAGAGAGGGCGCCCGGCCGCAGACTTGCCGTCGGCACGATTGCCAAAGACAACTCTCCCCGGGTTGCCGACAGGGTTGATGTCAGGGAGAAAGACAAGCCGCATTCTCATTCCTCTGACTCTGTCATCCCTGACCGCGACTCGCTGATAACCCCGGCGGTTAAAAAGCCGGATTATCGTGGCAATGACGCCGGCAGCCGCAATATAGCGTCGGTCTGCACGCCGCGAAATGCCTCAAGCCGGATGTCGTTTTCTGTTAAATTTTCGTCGGGTACCGCCGATAACATCTCGGGCGGTTATTCAGCCGGGAGCCCTCTCGTGAGCAGTATCGGCTCCGACAATTCAGGTTGGGAGGATAACCCTGTATTGGGAATATTGCTTTTTAACCGTGGCAAGGACATAAAGACATCGGTAAAGCATCGTCTGCCCGTCAGGGTCGGCCTCTCTGTGGCCTACGACTTCAATGACAGGATGGGGATTGAGAGTGGCTTGTGCTACACACGTCTGACGTCTGATGTCAGGGAGGGAAGTGACTCACATTATTTCACGGGGGAACAGAAACTCCAATATATCGGTATTCCTGTTAATTTTAAATACCGGGCCTTCTCGTTGCGCCGGTTGGACTTTTATGCCTCGGCCGGAATCCTTGGCGAGAAATGTGTATCGGCTGATGTGGACAAGAGATATGTCATTGACAATCAGAACAAGGGAGACACTAAAGAGCGTCTGCACGACAGGCCGTTCCAGCTCTCGGTCAATGCGTCGGTCGGCCTTCAGTTCAACATTGTAAACACGGTAGGTCTCTTTGTCGAGCCGGGAGTCAGCTACTATTTTGACGACGGCACCTCCATCCGCCACGTCTACCGCGACCGCCCCCTTAATTTCAACCTCAACACCGGCCTCCGCTTTACGCTGGGCAGATAGCTTGGCGTGACGAGATAACATGTATTCCGTGGGGCGGGAATGCGGGCAGAATCGGATGCCCCAACGGGAATAGCTGTTTTTCATGATATTACACACGCCTTCGCCGCGGGCGCGATATATCGCGCCCCTACAATCCTACACCCTTTTGATGTGAATTTATAGATAAAATGGGGTCAATGTAAAAAAGCGGTTGTTAAAAATAATGTCAAAAATAGCTAACTTTGCCGAATGAAACAATGGC
>CAMWRO010000249.1 GCA_947176615.1 uncultured Porphyromonadaceae bacterium | reverse complement strand
GACAGGTGAAAGTCACGAGATATGCGTTGTCTAGATGCTTGTTGATGACTGTCTCAAGCACTTCGGGGGCATATTGTTCCGGATAGCGTGTCCCGGTGTTCCCGAGCAGCGATACTCCGTCAAGTTCAGTAGTCGTTCTCACAATAGTAAACAGGATTTATTCAATAATGCAAAATTAGCAATTATAGCTGATACGGCCAAATAGTCACGGGGAGGGGATGAGTGAAAAATAGCTAATTGTTGAAGGGTGGGTATGAACCGATATTTACCCATATATGTTATTATGGATGAAGATTTTCACAAGATTTCATGATATAACGCACTTGTCTCCATATCTTGGAAATTATGCGATTGTCCGTAAAAAACTAACGCAAAGTCCTGTCGTCGCTGTCTCAGGCGGGGAGTCCGTCCCGCTGTGATCGCGATTCAGGTTATAGATTATAGATTTACAAACTTAACAAAAAAACAACATTAACTATGGCTGACAAGAAGTATTCTCCTGCAGTTCAGGAGCTCGCTGACCTTATCACGGAAAACAACTGGCAAGACAAGTTCAATCAGGCTATCGCCAAGGTGGTCTCTTATAACATCCCGGGACTTTCCGACATGAAGACAATCGATGATTACCTCGATTATCTTGATGCGTATGTCCACTGGGTGCCTGCCGAGAACCGCGAAGGAACCCATGTCTACCAGCACTTGTTCCGCTCGTTCTTCCTTCTGGATCAGGAACCGGTCAAGTCGTTGCAGACCCCCTGCGCACCCGCTGACCGCCAACCCGAGCTGAGCCCGCTGTCCAAGTGGATGGTCAACTACTGTTATGCAATCGGTGACTGGCTTGACAGTCCCGAGTCGATTACCGCCGACAGCGTCAAGTCGTTCTATGACTGCGCCGTCTACAACATGGACGAATATCTTGAACCGCGCGGCGGATGGAAGACATTCAACCAGATGTTTGCGCGTCACACCAAGCCGGGTTACCGTCCCATCGCCGCTATTGACGATGACAAAATCATCGTGCATCCCGCCGACGCATGTTTCGGCGGCCAGTGGGAAATCCGTCCTGACACCCATGTGCGCATCAAGGGCCTTGACTGGAGCATCGACGAGCTGCTTGAAGGCAGTCCCTACAAGGATAAGTTCAAAGGCGGCATGTGGTGTCACTCGTTCCTGAGCTGGACCGACTATCACCGCCAGCATGCCCCGCTGTCAGGCATCGTGCGCGAGGCGCGTGTAATCCAAGGCGCATGTTATGTCGACCTCGTGGCTGTCCCTGACAAGGTCGATCCTGCCACCAATCAGGTTGAGGCATGGCGTGCGACCGCTCCTGACCAAGCCGGTTATGAGTTCATGCAGACCCGCGGCCTGATTGTTCTTGAAACCAAATATGGCTATGTGGCTATTCTTCCTATCGCAATGCCTCAGGTATCGTCGGTAGTCATTACCGCCGAGGAGGGTGTGGCTCTGAAGAAGGGCGATGAAATCTCCTACTTCCAGTTTGGCGGTTCGGATATAGTCTATCTGTTCTCTGCCAACATGAATGTCTCTATTTCGGCCCACAAGGGAACCCACTACAAAGTCGGCACCAAGATCGGCGAGATTTATCCCGTCGTGGAATTGTAAGATAAAGAATACATATTAACCTTTATAACTTAGGCTTATGGCTACAACTGATTCAAAACAGCCAACGGTTCAGCCTAAGGAAAGCAAACCCGCGAAGGCTTTCATCTCGACCGGTGCGATGACCATCATGATCATCACCACGGTGGTGAGCCTCCGCGGGCTCCCTTCCCAGGCGGTGTTCGGCATCCAGTCGATTTTCTACTATCTGTTTGCCGCAATTGTTTTTCTGATTCCTTTCTCGCTCGTGTGTGCCGAGCTTGCGTCGACTTATACCCATTCGGGCGGTCTTTACCGCTGGGTGGCCGAGGCATTCGGTCCGCGCTGGGGATGGTCGGCGATGTATCTTGAGTGGCAGACGCTGGTAATATGGTTCCCGGCCGTGCTGATGTTTGCGGCGGTCTCCCTTGCCTATATATTCTGGCCCGAGGGATTTGACGCGAGGCTGGCGTCCAACAAGATTTACACGCTTGTCATCGTCCTCAGTGTCTACTGGTTCTGTAACTTCATGGCGTTCAAGGGAATGAAGTCGTCCAAGATGCTCAGCACGCTCGGAGGTCTTTTCGGTACGATAGTTCCGGGCGCCATCCTGATTATTCTCGGCGTGGCCTATCTGTGCATGGGCAAGCCCATCATGCTGACCCACGAGTCGTTTTTCCCTGACTTCACCAAAATCGGCACCATCGTGCTTGCCGCCTCCATCTTCCTGTTCTATGGCGGCATGGAGATGAATGCCGTGCATGTGCAGAGCATGAAGAATCCTGCCCGTCAGTTTCCGCGCGCCATGTTCATGGCCGTGGCGGTGATTGTCGCCATATTTGTCTTCGCGACACTCGCAATCGGCTTTGTCGTGCCTGCCAAGGACATCAACCTGCTTGCATCGCTTCTTGTCGCCTACAAAGACCTTTGGGCCTCGATGGGGGTTCCTTGGCTCGGTAACGTGATGGCATTGCTGATAACATTCGGTGTCATCGGTCAGGTGAGCGTCATTATCGCAGGGCCTTCGACCGGTCTCGTGGCAGTGGGGCAGAGCGGTTATCTGCCGCGCAGCCTCCAGAAGACCAACAGCCGCGGTGTCAACAAGCCGATTCTTTATGTTCAGGCTGCCTTTGTGACATTGCTGGCCTTTGTCCTCGTGGTTCTTCCCTCGGTCGAGTCGGCTTATCAGGTCATGTCGCAGATGGCCACGGTCATCTATCTGATTCTCGTGCTGATGATTTACTTTGCTTTCATCCGTCTGCGCCGCACCCAGCCGCTCAAACGTCGCGGCTACCGTGTGCCCGGCGGCCGATTGGGCGAGATAGTCGTGTGTGGTGTCGGAATCCTCGGTGCGCTTGTCGCTATGATTCTGAGCTTCATTCCGCCGTCCCAGATTGATACCGGCAGTCCCGTTGTCTATGTGTTGATTATCCTCGTCGGCGCGCTTGTGTTCTTCTCGGTGCCTCTGATTGTGTATGCAAGGCGTCGCCCGTCATGGCGCGATCCCGAAGCGGCGTCCAAGTTCTACCCGTTTGACTGGCAGATAGAAAACCGCCGCCCGTCACAGGTGTCGAAGTGGAGTGCCGACTATGTCCCGACTCCCGGGCAGCTTGCCGCCACCGAGCAGCGTATAGCCGATGAGGCCGGTAAAGAGCAGTCCTGACACATAATATATTAGTCAATGAAACGCATCCCGACAGGCAAGGGGTTCATCCCCTTGCTTACTTTATTAGCCATCTGGTCCATCTCGCTGGTAGTGGATCTTCCCGGACTGGCCATTTCCCCGTTGACAGGCATCCTCGGGAAAGTGTTCCCCCATGTTTCCCATCTTGAAAGCCAGATGCTTGAGATTCTGCCCAATTTCTGCATCTTCCCTTTCATCCTTCTGTCGGGAAAATTGTCAATGAGCCGTAACAAGGTCGGACTTGTGGTCCTCGGTCTGACCGTGTTTCTCGCCTCGGGCATAGCATACTTCTTTGTCGATTCCATCACGGGGTTGATTGTGGTCAGCTGTGTGCTGGGGATGGGTTGCGGTCTCGTCATCCCTCTTGCCGCGGGACTGCTTGCCGAGACTTTCACGGGAAAGTACCGCCTCAGGCAGATGGGCATCAAGTCGGGAATCGCCAATTTCACGCTGATACTGGCCACTCTGGCCGTGGGGCTGACCGAGGGGCGCGACTGGCATCTGCCGTTTGTGGTCTATCTTGTCCCGATAGTGCCTCTGTTGATGTCGGTGTTTCTCACCAAGCCGTTTCTTGCGCGTAACGACGGGTCGCAGACAGTGGCTGATGCCGTGGCATCGCGGCCGGTCAAGGTGATTCCCAAGGAGGTTGCGCGCCGGCGCATCTGGGGCATAATCGCGTTCTATTTCGTGGTGACAGTCTCGGGTATAACCCTTTCGCTGTTCATCCCGTTCCTGATGAGTTCCCATCACATGGGCGACGATGCGACGGGATATGTCAGCGCGGTGTTCTACCTGATGGTGACGCTCCCGGGGTTCTTCCTCGGCAACATTGTTCTCGCATTGCGCCGCTGCACCGTGCCGGTATGTGTCGCGATGATGATAATAGGGCCTCTGCTGATAGCGTTCTGCCCCTGCCTGCTGGCCTATTTTGTGGGAGCGTCGCTGATGGGATTCGGATATGGCGCGTTGCAGCCGATATTCTATGACAAGACATCGGAACTCGCGCCGTCGGCGGCACACTCGACCCGGGTGCTGTCCTATGTCATGTCGGCCAACTATCTCGGGGTCGCCGTCTGCCCGCTGATTCTCTCGGGACTTGGCGCGGTCGAGGCGTTTGTGCTGAGTGCGGCGATAATGGCGGCAGTGCTGGTGGTGGCGCTCGTTTTCCGCAATTCTTTTGTGTTCAGCGTCGATGACGAGCTTGATGCCTACGGGGCAAAGTCCGGTTCAAATTCATGATTTTAATTATATGAAAACTATAAATG
>CAMWRO010000248.1 GCA_947176615.1 uncultured Porphyromonadaceae bacterium | reverse complement strand
TTTATTAAACACGAAGTGCCGGACTATGCCTGTAATAATTCCAAGAAACTCTCTCAGTATTTCTTTCTGCTGAGAGAGGAAATAAGGGAAAACAGATGGAATGGCATCTCAGAAAATGACATATCTCTCACCTATAATACTTATGATGGATGTACTGAGGTAGAGATTGTGTTTCGAGATAAAAACAATCATGCTCACCATTTCACAATGCAGCTTGTTCCTGATAATGGTTTTGGTGACACTGATGAAGATAGATTTAGACTCTTGTATCTCTTTCAAGGCAAATTTGATGAGAATGCAATAAATATCAGGTCTTTTGCCGCATACCTCGCTATACATCTTGAATATGAGGGATTTGAGTCCACATTGATGAAATGTGATAAAGGTATTGATATTCCATGTCCTGTAGAATCTGCATATGATGGAATCTGTAAGTTGATTGACATTACGCAGTCCAATATAAAACCATTAGTGTGGTTTTATACCAAAGAGCCAAATATCAAGTCTTTTGATGGAATGTGCTATTACTTGGCTGGAGTTAAGTCAAGACTCCAGTTGGAGTGTTGTAATGGTAGATGGGACAAAGTAGCCCCGGAGTGCTTCAAGCTTGAAATATATCAGGAAGAGAAAGAAGTAGCTCTTCAGGTAGCATACATTGTTGATAATGTTTGGGAACTATCTCTTACAGCCGATGTTGTACAATATGAGGGCTATTTTGACCCCTCCTGCGCATTCAACTGTTATCCTGAGACCAATCTTTCAGATGAAGTAAAGAGAAAGTTAGATGGATTGTTTGCAGAATTCTTGTCTACTCTCAAGATAGCCAAAGGGAATAGATATATAGGCTTTGGAAATAGGAGAAACCACTCTATAAACATACAATATTTTCACATTGAAGATACCTTTGACATATTTTGTAAGATGCTTGATGAGATAGTTCCTGCTATACAGAACTTTACCTTTCGACTGCCCTTGCAACCTATCAACCTCACAGGAGAAATAGAGGCTTTAAAAGAACAAATGGAAGCAGCACTCAATACAACATTTGAGGTAGTAACCGAGGAGGAATAAATCAACAAGAAGCTCAAAAGAGGTTACTATACAACTAACCAATGAGTTATATATGCTTTTTACTTGGAATCTTAATCATACTCTTATATGGCGGGAATGATTATAAAAATTTGACTTAGAGTTTTCTTAATGCTTGCATCAAACATCTAATTCTTTGATACTTAGCCCGCGTAGCTGCGGCGCAGGCTGCATTGGAGAATAAGTAACAGAAAGCCAATTTCTTTACTGATAAAAGCCGGGCATCGGAAAGGGTTTCCGATGCCCGGCTACTTTATCAAGGGCTAGCTTTATGCTGCTTTATATGCGGTCAACTATTGGCTCCAAAATCAGCTTAGTAGTTCCACTGGCAAGCTACCATTCTCAACTCGGGGCAAGCAATGGTGCGGAAGTCGGTAATCATGTTGAAACGGCAGTTGATATAGGTAGGGCCGAGTCAAATGATACGTCGAGCATTGTCAGCTGGTTGTTGTTGCAGATGAGTCGCTGGAGGAACGTCTGATTTGACATGTTGAGCTGGGTGAGGTCATTGTAGGAGCAGTCAACATACTGGAGGTTGGGGCAAGTCTCTACACTGAGGGTGGTCAGGTCGTTGTAAGAGCAGACGAGGTCAAGGAGGTTGTTGCAATTGCGGACACCGAGAGTGACCATGTTGTTGTCAGAACAGATGAGAGTGCTCAGTGCAGGCAGTCCGGATACGAGGAACGAGGTGATTTCGTTGTCGTCAATGTTGAGGTTCTGAAGGTTCTCGACCCCAAAGAGGTTAAGCGATGTCAGCTTGTTGTATCCGCAGTAAAGATTCTTGAGCGCGGTACATCCTGAGATGACAAGTGTTTCAAGATGGCAGCCTTGGCAGTTAAGGGTTTTCAGCTGTGTTGAGTTGGCCACGTTAAGTTCAACAAAGAGGTTGTTGGAAACATTGAGATTGTTCAGCAACGGGGTGTTGTTAAGGGTCATCTCAGTCAAGCGGTTCTTGTAAACCGAAACTTTCTGCAGCTGGGGGCAATTGGCAAAATCGACTTCTTTAAGGACGTTGCGCCCGGCATTAAGCTCGGTCAGAGCGGGACAGTCGGCAGTCGAGAGATTCTGGATTTTGTTGCGTGAAACGTCAACTTTTGTCAATGCCTTGAATCCTGAAAGGTCAAGAGTGCCTGCAAGTTTTTTGTCTTTCCAGTCAATCTCAGTCACATGACCGTTTTCAATTTTCACTCCTTCTATGCTTCCGAAATTCTTAACGTCAGTGACTTTCAGAGCTGAGGCATTGGTTCCCTCTTGTGCGGGTTGGGACAGGAAAGCTGAAAGCTGTTTTGCTTCGTTCTTGTCAATCTTCTGTGCGAAAGCAGTCGTGCATCCTAGCATGAGAGCAATCATTAATAACGCTTTTTTCATAAAACAATAGTTGGTTTTGTTAATTTTATCTATCTAACAACACCGACTTGAAAAAAGTTTTATTAACGCTAATTTTTTTGAAAAACAGGCTCTAAAAATCGTCAGAACGGTGCGACATCGTCAGCCGGCGATGGCATAATGTCAGCAGTTCCACCCGACAAGGGGTCGCCGGAAGGTACAAACGCCGACGATGCTCCCCCGATATCGGCATTGAGCCGTGACCCCATTGTTCCGGATGACACTTCGCCTTCGCCGTCCCAATTTTCAAAACGGGCATACTTGGATTTGAATCTCATTTTCACATCATCGACACGTCCACTACGGTGCTTGGCGACAATAAACTCGGCCAAACCGCGAATGTCGTTCCCGGCTGCGTCGGTACCCGAGCGAAGATAATATTCAGGACGGTGAATGAAGCAGACAATGTCGGCATCCTGCTCGATGGCACCACTCTCGCGGAGGTCGCTCAACTGGGGTCGTTTACCGTCTTTGCTGTCGGCACCACGCGATTCGACGCTTCGGTTCAGCTGTGACAGCGCGACAATCGGGATATTCAATTCCTTGGCAAGCTGTTTCAATGATCGGGAAATCATACTCACCTCTTGCTCACGCGATCCGAATTTCATGCCCGATGCGTTCATCAGCTGCAAGTAGTCGATGATAATAAATTTCACGTCATGCTCGCGCACAAGACGGCGCGCCTTGGTGCGCAATTCGAATATCGACAGGGATGCGGTATCGTCGATGAATAGCGGCGCTCCGTACAGATGCTTGATTCGTGACATGAGCTGGTCCCATTCCATCGGCGACAACTGGCCGCTCTTGATTTTCTCGCCTTCAATCTCACAGGTGTTCTGTATGAGACGGTTGACAAGCTGAAGGTTGGACATTTCGAGAGAGAAAATGGCGACAGGGATGTTGTAGTTAACCGCCATGTTCTTGGCCATAGACAACACAAAGGCGGTCTTGCCCATAGCGGGACGGGCGGCGATAATTATCAGGTCGGATGCCTGCCATCCTGACGTGAGCTTGTCAAGCTCGTGGTATCCCGATTCGAGACCCGACAAGCCTGTAGCACGGTTGGCCGCGGTCTGAATCTGCTCGATTGCCGATCCGATGACGGGGTCAATCTGTGTCACGTCTTTCTTGACATTGCGCTGTGAAATCTCAAACAGCTTTCCTTCGGCTTCCTGAAGGAGGTCATCGACGTCATAGCTTTCGTCAAACGCCTGTGTCTCGATGGCCGAAGCGAATCTGATCAGCTCGCGGGCAAGATATTTCTGAGCGACGATGCGGGCGTGGGATTCCACATGGGCACCCGAGGTCACACGCGAGGTCAGTTCCGAGATAAACAGCGGGCCGCCGACTTCGTCAATCGTTCCGTTCTGACGCAGTTGTTCCGTAACGGTAAGCATGTCGATAGGCTGCTGCGATGCGCCGAGAGCCTGTATGGCTGCATAAATTTTCTGATTGGAAGGCTCATAGAATGATTCAGGCTTGAGGATGTCGCAAACTGCGGTATAGGCATCCCTTTCAAGCATGAGGGCGCCGAGGACGGCTTCTTCGAGGTCTTTGTCGCGCGGGGGCTTGCGACCGGCAAGGTCGTAGGCCGCCACATGCTCCGGGTTATTTCGGCGGAACCCGGATCGGTTATTATTGTTTTCTGCTGCCATTTGATTCTCTTTTATCTAACAAAGGTAGCATATAATGCCGGATTTATGATTCTATGCCGGGCGAGCCTATTGTTAAAAATATTTAATCGGCTAATATACAAAAACCTGTCGAGCGAATGCGCGACAGGTTTTTATAACAACAAAAGGGCGTCGGACATCAGTCCTCCTTTTCCGTAGTTCTGTTCTTGGTTTTTGACTTTGACTTTGTAGCCGAGGAGTCAATGTCTTTTTCTTCTTTGAGGTCTATCTCGTTGCGGTCGCTGTCAAACACCTTATACTGGAGATAGGCGAGCGACTGGTCAGGAAGTATGCGGAATTTGAAACCGTACTCCATCTGCCAGCGACGGTAAAGCGATATGAATCCCTTCTTTAAAAACGCATCGACATAGGGGTGGACATACATTATGAAACCGCGCGAATTAAGGTGATTGACAAGGTAGTCAATTTT
>CAMWRO010000247.1 GCA_947176615.1 uncultured Porphyromonadaceae bacterium | reverse complement strand
ACATCGAGTTTGAGATGCCGTTTGGTTTCAAGGAAGTCGAGGGTATCCACTCACGCACCAACTTTGACCTCTCGCAACACGAGAAGTTCTCGGGCAAGAAAATCCAGTATTTCGACCCTGAACTGAACGAGAGCTACACTCCGTATGTTATAGAGACATCCATCGGTGTTGACCGCATGTTCCTGAGCGTTCTCTGCTCATCCTACGAGGAACAGGAACTCGAAGGGGGCGAAAAGCGCGTAGTGCTTCACCTGCCCGCGCCCCTCGCACCTGTCAAATGTGCCGTTATGCCGCTGGTGCGCAAAGACGGTCTTCCCGAAAAGGCCCGCGAGATTGTCAACGACCTGAAGTTTGATTTCTCGACTCATTACGAGGAAAAAGACTCGATTGGCAAGCGTTACCGCCGTCAGGATGCAATCGGTACACCTTTCTGCATCACTGTCGACCATCAGACACTTGAAGACAACACCGTCACCCTGCGTGAGCGTGACTCGATGGAGCAGACCCGTGTCAGCGTCGATGACCTTCACAAGATTATCCATGACCGTGTCAGCCTCACCTCGCTCCTGCGCAAGTTAAAATAAAGACAATACACGTCAGTGGGTTGAAAAAGTTAAGGTAATACACTGTTCAACACATTGATTGCCTTGACTTTTTCAACTTCATTTAAATATACTTGAGATTATGAAACGTACCCTTCTCGCCATTGTGACAGCAATAATGATGCTGCCGGTATTCACCTCCTGCAACTATAACTCTCTCGTCGAGAAAAAGCAGGGCGTAGAGCAGTCTTGGGCCGAAGTCCAGAATCAGTATCAGCGTCGTGCCGACTTGATTCCCAATCTTGTCAGCACTGTCAAGGGATATGCCGCCCATGAAAGCTCCACACTTGAAAAAGTAACTGAAGCGCGCGCGGCTGCCACGTCAATCAACATCAATGCCGAGGATCTCAACGAGGAAACCCTCGCTAAGTTTCAAGAGGCCCAGAACAACCTGACCGGTGCGCTCAAGTCGCTCCTTGCCGTCTCGGAGGCTTATCCCGACCTGAAGGCCAACGAGAATTTCCGCGACCTTCAGGTGCAGCTCGAGGGCACTGAAAACCGTATCGCCACCGCCCGTGGCCGGTACACGCAGGTTGTGGCCGATTATAACACCTCGATTAAGAAATTTCCCACCAATATCTACGCCGGATGGTTCGGATTTGAGAAACAACCCCAGTTCCAAGCTGACCAGAGCGCACAGAGCGCACCGAAAGTAGAGTTCTAACTGTAATTAGATGAAAGTATTTTCCAAGCTACTTGTCTTTCCGCTGGCATTGGCCGCTATGATGGTCGCGTCGTGTAACGACGATGACAATAAGTCGGTTCTTGAGCAGTATGGCGAATGGCGCAAGACAAATATGGCGTTTTATGAAGACCAGAAATCCTTTACTGACGGTGGCGTAACCCCTGTCTACTCAGTCGTATCCCCTTCGTGGAATCCCGGAGCACAGATTCTCATCCGCTATCTGAGTGACCGTGCCGCGTCTTATGGCAATCTCTCCCCGATGCTCAATTCGACCTGTAGCGTCAAGTATATAGGCCGCCTGTATGACGGTGTGGCCTTTGACTCGTCCTATAACCAGATTGACAGTGTGGCGCAGTTTATGCCCAGCGGGGTTATTCAGGGGTGGACCATCGCCTTGATGAACATGCGCGTGGGCGACAGTGCCCGTGTCGTCATTCCCTACGAGCAAGCCTACGGTTCGACCGGCAGTTCAAGCGGCGGGGTATATGTCATCCCTCCCTATTCGACACTCGTGTTTGACATGAAACTTGTCGATATTCCTTATTACGAAGTGCGTCCTTAAGAGCGTATGGGTGTGTCGGACAATGTTTCCCATCGTGGAGTAGTTGAAAAGGTCGGGTGTGACTTCATCGTTGTAAAAGTCAAGGACGATGACTGCAATTGTGACGGATGCACCATAACGGCCCTCTGTACGGGCCGCAGCGTCGAAGGTCCGCTTCTGACCGTCGACTGCCGCCGTGCTGACGACCGGTTCAAGGCGGGTGACAGGGTCAGGCTGACCGCCTCGTCGGGTTCCACACTCTTTTCATCGTTCTGGCTCTTTATCTTGCCGCTCGTGATTCTTGTCTCGATTGTGCTTTACGGAGCGTTGAATGACTGGGGTATATGGTCGGTCATAACCGGCGTGGGGACGATGCTTGTCTATGACGCTGTCCTGTTTGCATTCCGTCGGCGGCTTGCCTCGCGCATCCGTTGGGACGTGACTGTTGAATAACGCAATTATAGAACTATCTTACAACTCGCAAAAAACTTGAAAAGATGTCCGTAATCTTGACATCGGTACTGATACTCGGCGGAATCGGCGTGGTCGGGGCCGCTGTGCTTTATGTGGTCGCAAATCGTTTCAAGGTAGAGGAAGACCCGCGCATTGACGAAATCGAGGCTTTGCTCCCCGGTGCCAACTGCGGCGGATGTGGCCGCAGCGGCTGTCGTGACTTCGCTGTGGCATGTGTCAAGGCTACCGGTCTTGATTCCCTCGTGTGTCCGGCGTCGGGCAACGGTGTGATGAAACGCATCGCTGAGATAGTCGGTCTTGCGGCTGTGGAGGGTAAACCCCGTGTCGCCGTGCTGAAGTGCAACGGCACATGCTCCATGCGCACCCGCGTCGCCTCTTACGACGGACCTCCGTCGTGTGCCATCGAGTCGTTTCTCGGCAGTGGCGAAGGTGCATGCCCGGTCGGATGTCTCGGGTGTGGCGACTGCGTGAAGGCTTGTCCATATGACGCCCTTCATCTTGATTCCGGTACCGGGTTGCCGGTTGTTGATGCCGACAAGTGCACCGGATGCGGAGTGTGTGTGAAATCATGTCCCCGCCGGTTGATAGAGCTGCGGCTGAAAGGGCCTCGCGGTATGCGCGTGTGGGTAGCCTGTTCCAATCATGAGAAAGGAGCCGTGGCACGGAAAGATTGCAAGGCGGCTTGTATCGGCTGCGGGAAATGTGTCAGAACGTGTTCCCACGATGCCATTACACTCACGGGCAATCTTGCCTATATCGACTGTGAGAAATGTCGCCTGTGTGGCAAATGCGTTGCGGTCTGTCCCACCGGAGCAATACATTCAAGTTTTAAAATACACATCCCGACAACCGAAAACTGAATATGAAGACTTTTTCAATCGGAGGCGTTCATCCGTCAGAAAACAAATTGACCGCCGGAAGTCCCATTGTCGTTTTGCCCCGTCCCGCTGAGGTCGTGTTGCCGTTGAACCAGCATATCGGCGCGCCGGCGCGCCCCGTGGTAAAGGTAGGCGACCATGTCGTGCGCGGCCAGATGATTGCCGAACCCGACGGATTTGTCTCAGTTCCTGTCCATACACCTATCTCGGGAAAAGTTGTCAGGATTGACCGGTGCAAGACACCGCAGGGAGTCCCTGTCGATGCCGTTTACATCAAGAGTGACGAGGAAGACCGCCGCCGCGACGACGAAACTGCCGCCACGCTATCGCCCCTGCGTGACGATGCCGCGGTAGAGGCTCTTGAACCCAAAGAAATTATCGGTATTATCCGTGACGCAGGTATTGTCGGGATGGGTGGAGCCGCTTTCCCCACCCATGTAAAGTTGTCGCCACCCAAAGGGATGGTACCCGAAATGGTCATTGTCAACGGAGCGGAATGTGAGCCGTATCTGACCTGTGACGATGCGGTGATGCGTGCCTATAGCGCCGAAATCGTGCGCGGAACCCGGCTGCTCATGCGAGCCGCCGGTGTCAGTCGCGGCGTTATAGCTGTCGAAAACAACAAACCCGAGGCGATTGCCGCCCTCTCGGCTGCCGCAGCCTCGGTCCCGGGTGTCGAGGTGATGCCGCTGAAAGTAAAATATCCGCAGGGAGGAGAAAAACAGTTGATAGAGGCTGTCACCGGTCGCGAGGTCCCCTCGGGAGCCCTTCCTGTTTCCACAGGCGTGATTGTTCAGAACGTCGCCACCGCGCTTGCTGTCGAGCGGGCCGTGGTTTACGGAGAACCGTTGATGGAGAGGGTGATGACTTTGGTGTCACCCGACAAGTCAGGTAATTACCAAGTCACTGTCGGGATGTCGATGCGCGATATAGCGGGAGAGATTACATCGGAAATCGGTAAAATAATAGTGGGAGGGCCAATGATGGGGCGCAGTGCCTCAAATCTTGACACCCCTGTCGTGAAATCCACCTCCGGACTTTTGCTGTTTCCGGTCAGCGAGTCGCGTCGTTCCGAGATAGAGCCGTGTATCCGTTGCGGGGCGTGTGTGGATGCCTGCCCGATGGGGCTTGAGCCTTATCTTCTCAGCACATTGTCGCGCCTGCACCGTTTTGAAGAGGCCGAGGAGCAGAAGATAGCCAATTGCATCATGTGTGGTTCGTGCAGCTATGCTTGTCCCTCGTCCCGTCCTGTCCTTGATTTTATCAGGATAGGCCGTGCTGCCGTTATGGAATCCCGGCGCAGGTAATAGAAAGAATTAAATAGAGCGACCGCCCGAGTTTTAAATTTTGATAATTTTAAAACTAGGGCGGTCGCCTTATTTATGATTGTCGTGATGAATAATTTTTGAGTTGGAGATGTGATGAATGTAGGGGTTTTTGTGAAAATTGTTAATTTTTTTTATT
>CAMWRO010000246.1 GCA_947176615.1 uncultured Porphyromonadaceae bacterium | reverse complement strand
CAACCCTTCTTAAAGGCATCGCCCTCAAGGCTGTCGTGGTAAACTTCACCAGCTGACCCCGCACGGCACTCGAAGTGGCCGGCGTACTGGGCGCCTACCTCAAAGAGAACGGCGTAGAAAAAGATTTCCACGGCTCTATCGATTTCAACCCGTTCAAACGCGCTCTCAAGCATGAGACAGAATTTCCGGGTGACATAACCGCCATGTCGTGCGAGCTGCTCGACACGGTGAAAGATGTTCCCGCATTGCGTGTGCTGTCGGTTGATTCCAACGTCCTCAGCAATGCCGGTGCCTATATATATCAGGAACTCGGCTATGCCCTCGCTTGGGGCAGCCAGTGGATGACCATGCTGACCGAAGCCGACCGTTGCGCCGACGAAGTGGCTTCCCGTGTGAAATTTAACATGGGTGTTTCGTCCAACTTCTTCATGGAGCTTGCCAAGTTCCGTGCCGCACGCATGATGTGGGCTCAGATTGCAGAGCAATACAAGCCTGAGAGCAAGGACAGCTGCAAGATGATGGCTCATGCCGTCACCTCGCGCTTCAACCAGACCCTTTATGACGCACACGTCAACCTGCTCCGCAGTCAGACCGAGGCTATGTCGGCCGCTCTTGCCGGCGTCGATTCAATCACAGTCACCCCCTTCGACGTCCCCTACAAGACTCCCGACGAATTCTCAGAGCGCATTGCCCGCAACCAGCAGTTCCTTCTTAAAGAGGAAAGCCATCTTGACAAGGTAATCGACCCCGCAGGCGGTTCCTATTATGTCGAGACACTGACTGTCGCCATCGCCAAGGAGGCTTGGAAGCTGTTCCTCGAAGTCGAGGATAAGGGCGGATTCCTCGCTTGCGTGAACGACGGCTCGATTCAGGCCGTTATCCGCGAGACCGCCGCAAAACGCCACACCGACGTTGCCCGCCGCAAGGAAATCCTGCTCGGAACCAACCAGTATCCCAACATCAACGAAATGGCCGCTGACAAGATCGTGAATCTCGCGGGAGCCAACTCGTGTGGATGCGGACACAAGGATGAAGAAACCTGTGAGACCTCAAAGGGTCTTCCCACCAAGCGTGCCGCCAGCGACTTCGAGGCACTGCGTCTCGCCACCGAGGCAGCATCGAACCGCCCGAAGGTGTTCATGCTCACCATCGGCAACCTCGCTATGCGTCTGGCCCGCGCTCAGTTCTCAAGCAACTTCTTCGGATGTGCCGGATATGAGATCATCGACAACCTCGGTTTCAACACTGTTGAAGAAGGTGTGGATGCCGCTCTCGCCAAGGGTGCCGACATCGTGGTTCTCTGCTCAAGCGACGACGAGTATGCCGAACTTGCCCCCGCTGCGTTCAAGTATCTCGACGGCCGCGCCGAGTTTGTTGTCGCAGGCGCTCCGGCTTGCACGGACGACCTCAAGGCTGTCGGAATCAACGACTTCGTCCATGTGCGTTGCAACGTGCTTGAAACACTTCAGGCATTCAATGCCAAACTGCTCAAATAACCACAACCATTCATCCCAAATATAAAGAAATGAAACCCGATTTTAAAAATATCGACATTGTAAAGGACGCTTTCGGAGAGTTCCATCTTCCCGAAGCGCAGGGGGAAGAATGGACCACCCCCGAACTTATCCCGGTTAAACCGATATATACCAAAGCTGACCTTGAAGGTCTCGAACACTTGAACTACGTTTCAGGTATCCCCCCCTTCCTCCGCGGCCCGTACAGCGCGATGTACCCCCTGCGTCCTTGGACCATCCGCCAGTATGCCGGATTCTCCACAGCCGCCGAATCAAACGCTTTCTACCGCCGCAACCTCGCGTCGGGTCAGAAAGGTCTGTCAGTGGCATTTGACCTCGCCACACACCGCGGCTACGATGCCGACCACGAGCGTGTAGTAGGCGACGTGGGCAAGGCAGGCGTGTCAATCTGCTCGCTCGAAGACATGAAGGTCCTTTTTGAGGGTATTCCGTTGAACAAGATGTCGGTGTCGATGACCATGAACGGCGCGGTGCTCCCCGTACTCGCGTTCTACATCAATGCCGGACTCGAACAGGGTGCCAAACTCGAAGAAATGGCCGGTACAATCCAGAACGACATCCTCAAGGAATTCATGGTGCGTAACACATATATCTACCCGCCGGAGTTCTCGATGCGCATTATCGCCGACATCTTTGAGTACACTTCGCAGAACATGCCCAAGTTCAACTCAATTTCAATTTCGGGATACCACATGCAGGAAGCAGGTGCGACCTGCGACATCGAGCTCGCCTATACACTGGCCGACGGTCTCGAATATCTGCGTGCCGGTATCAACGCCGGAATTGACATCGACGCTTTCGCTCCGCGCCTGTCGTTCTTCTGGGCTATCGGCATGAACTACTTCATGGAGGTGGCAAAGATGCGCGCCGCACGTCTTCTCTGGGCCAAGATTGTCAAGCAGTTCAACCCCAAGAACCCCAAATCACTCGCACTGCGCACCCACTCTCAGACTTCGGGATGGTCGCTCACCGAGCAGGACCCCTTCAACAACGTGGGCCGTACCTGTATCGAGGCTATGGGCGCAGCTCTGGGACACACCCAGTCGCTCCACACCAACGCACTCGACGAGGCTATCGCCCTCCCCACCGACTTCTCGGCCCGTATCGCCCGTAACACTCAGATTTACATTCAGGAGGAAACAATGGTCACCAAGCAGGTTGACCCGTGGGGCGGTTCCTACTATGTCGAGGCTCTCACCAACGAGATTGCCCACCGCGCATGGGAACACATTCAGGAAATCGAGAAGCTCGGCGGCATGGCCAAGGCTATCGAGAGCGGTCTGCCCAAACTCCGCATCGAGGAGGCCAGCGCCCGCACTCAGGCCCGCATCGACTCAGGCCGTCAGACCATCGTCGGTATCAACAAGTACCGTCTCGACCACGAAGACCCCATCGACATCCTTGAAATCGACAACACCGAGGTGCGCAACGATCAGGTCGCACGCCTCGTCGACCTCAAGGGCCAGCGCGACGAGAAAGCCGTCAAGGAGGCACTCGAAGCAATTACCGAATGCGTGCGCACCAAGAAAGGCAACCTTCTCGACCTCGCGGTCAAAGCTGCCGGTGTCCGCGCCACCCTTGGAGAGATTTCCGATGCCTGCGAAGAAGTCGTAGGCCGTTACAAAGCAGTAATCAGAACTATTTCAGGCGTGTATTCATCAGAAACCAAGCAGGATCCTGACTTTGTCAAGGCCCAGCAGATGTGTGAGGAATTTGCCCGTCGCGAAGGTCGCCAACCCCGCATCATGATTGCGAAAATGGGTCAGGACGGCCATGACCGAGGCGCAAAAGTTGTTGCAACCGGCTATGCCGACTGCGGATTTGACGTGGACATGGGACCGCTGTTCCAGACTCCCGCCGAAGCAGCCCGTCAGGCCGTGGAAAACGACGTCCACATCCTCGGCGTGTCATCGCTTGCCGCCGGTCACAAGACCCTGATTCCGCAAGTCATCGAGGAACTCAAAAAACTCGGACGCGAGGACATCATGGTAACTGCCGGAGGCGTTATCCCCGCACAGGACTATGACTTCCTCTACAAAGCCGGCGTGGCCGCCATCTTCGGCCCCGGTACACGCATCCCCGTTTCGGCTATCAAGATGCTTGAAATCCTTATGGGTGAATAAAATCACGCATTTTAGCACTACTATCTGAAAGAATGCTGCGCCAACACCGGCGCAGCATTCTTTCTTTTAAAATGTAATTATTTTAGTCACCAATCGTCTAATAGATGTAACCAATAATCATCAATTATGACAATCGTTATCGCATTTCTTTTCATTCTCGGAATTGCCGGAATCGTCAATTTCGTAATCGAGCATTACAAGAAACGCCTGCGTTGGTGGGATTACGGCTTTCTTGTGATCAGCGTATTGTTAGTCGCACAAAGTCTTTGCGCGCTCCTGTGTCCCGAAATTCTCAATGTGATTTATGAATGACCACCTTTTCATCTCGGAAGAACAACAAAAAGAGCGGGCATCATGGCGATGCCCGCTCTTTTTGTTAATATAATCTCAGTAGTTTTTAATCCTGAAACTCGATGAGGGGAGCGTCGGTGCCGACAACGTCGTCAACGTTGACAAAGATACGCTTTACAACGGCATCATTTTCAGCCGTAACGTCATTTTCCATCTTCATAGCCTCATATACAAGGAGGATGTCACCCTTCTTGACAGCCTGACCCGGCTTGACGGAAACCGAGATGATGCGGCCACCCATCGGAGCTGAAAGCACTTCGCCTGTGATAGGTTCAACAGGAGCGGCAGGAGCGGCTGCCTTGGTTTCTTCTGCTTTGGGAGCAGCTGCCTGAGCTGCGTCAAATTCCTCTTTGCGGCGGCGACGGAGGAATCCGTTGGCAACGCTGGGAAGAAGTTCGAGAAGGAGCATTTCCTCATTGTTGGAAGCGAGTTTTACGCCACCCATGTCGTCGAGAACGGGGTTCTCGGGTTTCTTGTAGGACGAAACATCATAGGGTTTCTCGACAGGACTTCCGGTGATTTTCTCGCGGAAAGCGGGATCGATGGCAACAGGAGTGTGGCCATATTCACCCTTGATGAGCGAAATAAACTGGTTGGAGGCGTTGGAATAGTCAGGATTGCCCTTTTTGCGGTCCATTGCAAGC
>CAMWRO010000245.1 GCA_947176615.1 uncultured Porphyromonadaceae bacterium | reverse complement strand
CCCTATAACGGCCGTCCGTGGTTCTTCTTCTTCCAGTCGGCCGACCGCGTCATGAACGAGACCGTCAGCGGCCTGCTCAAAAACAAAGAAAACAGTCACCTCACTACAACCGATTAACCCCATCATGGCAGAAATATTAAGAGACCACGGGCGCAATATGGACATTCAGCATATCAAGCCCACTTCCAAGGTCACATCCAAAGATTATGCAGAAAAAGGCGATCCGCTGTCGTCAAGCAGCGATGTCGCCAACAAACCGGGTTCGTCCATCCCCAGCATCTTCGGACGAATGATATTTTTCCGCACCGCCCTTTTGAGCATCAAGGAGGACTCGGAAAACCATATCCGCTGGACCAAAGGGAATGCCGCGCCACCTTATCACCAGATTGTGTCGCAGTGGCTCGACGCAATGGAAATCGTATTCAACCAAAGCCATGCGCTCCGATTTGAATGCTGGAACCGAGACGAGCAGATTAAGCTCCTCAAGGAGACCAACCATGCCGAGCTCGCCGACGCGTTGAACAAACAATCGGTAAAATTCCTCTCAGGAGTCAACAACATATTCCTGATTTTCAAAGACGGGCAGCTCATCGGCGGCACCTCGCCATTTACTTTCGTCTTTACATCGCCCAACTGGAACAGCGGCCGCCCTGTAAAGTCACTGCTGGAACGAAAGACCGATTTCCGCCGTTTCATGTACCGCCTCTACTGCGTCTACAATGTCCTCAACCCGACGGTCGACGGGAAACACGGCCGCACCCCCAACAAAGCCCGTGAAACCGTTGCCGGTGTCCTCCAGTATCTCAAACTGTGTCTTGACAACGAGACTCCGCAACTCAAGGCTGAATTTGCCGACCCGACAAGATACACCATTGCCGATTTAGACCGCGACTATGATATAATCTCTGTAAAACGTGATGCCGGTGCCTCTGAACGGTTGAAAGTCGCTCGCCTTGAATCAAAGAGCTACAACAAGGAGACCGAGCGCGACGAGGTCATTCAGACTATCGACATGTTCCTTCTTTCCCGCAATGCAAGTGCTTTGGAATCCGACTTCTTCATCGACTCGCCCTATCTTGAGAAAGAGGGTGTCTATGACGCGGCCAAAGCTCCGCTTGTACTGGCGGCAGGGTCGACCTACAGCTCCATGTTCCTCTATGACGATGTCAACTGGGAAGACCGTTTTACCGTGCCTCAGATCGAGAACGAGAAAGAAGACGACCGCCCCATCCCTCACTGCGATTCCTTTATCCACAACTGGCTTACTACCATCGACTTCCTTGACGACGCGCTCATCACGCTCCCTTATGAGATGGACGACACCAAATTCAAGAATGTCATCAACATCAAGGGCCGCAGCTACCTGCTGCCGTTGAAAGCCAAGGCACTCGCCTATTTCCCGGTAGATTTCCTGACTGACCGCATGCTCAACATCTCGGTTGACCGCGACGAGACAGTCCTGACTGTCGAGCTGGCCGTCCCGGTGCGCAACGTTAACGGCTCACGCCGCAACACCGTCATCCTGCACAAGAGCTACAACCTCGACGCTGATGTCGTCTATCCGAGCGACCGCAATATGGAAGAATCGCTATCGGTGGGTATCGCGCCGTTTATACGCATCGAGAATCCCGAATACAGCGACGAAAACCGTTATACCGTGCAGTTGCAATACGGCACTGTCGGTTACAAGGACATCAGCCTGAACTTCCTGAGTTCCGGCTCGAAATCACCCATAGACACAACTGAAGTATCGACCCGCGGCACATCGCCCACGTCGGTTTATTATAAGTTTGCAGGACTCGTTGACGCAATTTCGCTTTCGTGCAAGGATGGCAACGACTCGGCCCATCCCGAAGTGTCAGGCTTGATAATCCCCAAGATGACGGCATTTGTCAACGGCGCTCGCAAATTTTTCTACAGCGTCGATTTCGGCACCACCAACACCCACATTGCGTTTATCTCCGACGAAGACAATGCTACCGCGGCAAGTTTCTCGGAAAAAGAAATCGCCATGCAGGCCGTGTATCTTGCCAAGAAACCGGACATGAGAGCATTTATCGCTCAGGACCGTCACGAGAAAATCATCGACGCGATGAGCAAGATTTACGGAGAGGAAGGCCGCAGCCTTGCCATCGCGCAGGGCCAGCAGTTCTTCCCCAACTTCGCAGGCACCGATTACTCTTTCCCCATCCGTACAGCTGTCTATGAGGAACAACAGATTTCCGACAATCTTTTCGGCAAAATGTCAATCGGATTCCGCTACCACAAAGAGCTGTTCCGCGACTCCCACTATCGCACCTCGATAAAATGGGACCTCAGCGCCGGACGCACTCAGGAAGCCAAGGACCGTGCCAAAATGTTCTTTGAAGAACTGTTGTTGATGATTCGCACCCACTGGCTTTCACAACCCGGCTCCAATCTCAGCGAGACACCGGTCATCATGCTCACCTACCCTCTCGCAATGGCCAACTCCTCAGTTCTCAACGAGCAATGGAACTCGGCCTACAAACGCGCTTTCGGCGCATCGACCGCAGCCAAGTTCATGAGTATGCCCGAATCCCTCGCTCCCGCCCAGCAACTCATAAACCGCGGTGCGGAAACCGTCGACGGCATACTGAATGTCGACATAGGCGGCGGCACCACCGACATCCAGTATTATCGCGCGACCTCGGGGCGTCCCATCGCTCGGTACAACTCGGTTCTTTTTGCCGGTGACGACCTGTGGGGAACAGGATACGAGAATGTCCATGACGGCAACCGTGCAGTACCCGATAACATTTTCACGCGCTTTGCCCGCACTGAGCTTGGCAGTAGCCGCCTCAAGATAGGATATGAAAATGTCGAGCTCTCAAGGATTCGCCACACAGGCAAGGAATTTGTCAACATGCTCCTGCGCGACCAGCAGCGACAGTTCCTGAACTGCATCACCGAATCAGACAACGGAAACAATCTTCCCAGAAAGGTTGTGATGCTCCACTATGCCGCATTGATATACCACATTGCCAACTGGATTAAAGCCGACCCGAAAATGGCCGAGAAATTCCCCTCGGTAATCAACTTCACCGGTTTCGGATCGAAATATATCGAGGCTATCTTCGGGCCCGACCCGTCTTGTGACAAACTGACACTTTACACCGCTGAACTGCTGAAAGCATTCGGTATCGAAAACATTCCGGCAGGGTTCTCCGTAAACTTTGCCGAAAACCCCAAGGCTGTAACTGCCGAGGGAGCAGCTATTTTTGCCCGTCAGGGAGGCGCGACAATCCGTTCTGTCGACGTGCGCCACTACGGATATGCCGATTCTGACTCCATGAGCGTCCTGCGTTTCAAAGACATTGATACCGTCACCCCCGGAGTCAGGAAATTCTTTGAGGATTTTGTCAAGGCTTTCAACAGTGTCGAACATGCGGGTCTGAACATCCCGTCGCTGACACCGGCCGAGCTTGAAAAGCTCTGCGACCGCGCCGTCACCAGTTTTGACCAAGTGAAGAACTACAAGGCCGCGTCCAACGATCCCGGCGGTGAGTCTCAGATTACCGACTCGCTGTTCTTCTGGATGCTCAAAGGCTCCCTGTTCCGTCTCGACGAATAATTATCAACCTTCCCCGCATGACGGTGTCAAGACCGTCATGCGGGAATTTATCCAATGGACAACACATGCAATTACCTCTATTTATAACACAATATCTTGATGAAAAATTCGCCGGAGTGACGGCCGAGATAGAGGCACTGAAGACATTGCTTAATGAACAGCGCAAACTTTCAGAAGAATTTCGTGCCCTTAACTCGCGTCTCGACGTTATCGAAAAGTCAATTGACGGTCTTCAGTCACGCATCACGCAACTTGCTGAAAAACCGGCATTGCCTAACCCGGTCATTGCCGGAATCGCCGAGCGCGTGACCCACACAGTCAACAGCACAAGGCAGCAGCCTCAGATGTCAGTTCGCCCCGGAGCCGCCCCCTCGGCCCCGACGGTTGAAATAGCCGATGTCACCGCCACATTCTATGCCCGCGGAACATCTGACGGCGTCCTTACCCCTGTACCCGATTCATATGCTGCCGATGTCCCGTTTGTAATCACGGCTACGGGCGACAAAGCGACCGTCAAGTTCAACGACCGTTGCGCTGCCCGACTCCTACAGTCGGCCGAGGCCAAGCTCCTCCCCTATTTCGACTATGAAATCGCCCCCGGGACAGGAGTCCCGTCGGCCGTACACGGCTTGAATTCTGTAACGGCGACTCGTCAGGGTGACAAATGGGTGCTGAACGAGAGAATCAAAATTAACATCAGCTAATCTTGCTCATTAAAGAGACTCGAAAATGAATAATTATCCCCCGGTGCTGCGCCCCGCGATGGAACTCATCGAGGCACAGGCCAAAACGATAGAACAGCTTAACGCGACAATTGCATCACTTGTAGAACGTGTCAACCGCTTGTCAAGCGACATGGGTTATCCCGAGCTCGGCGTTGCCGTCCCGCAACAGGCCCAACAGGCCCAACAGGTATCCGCAACACCGCAGCCAAGTGCGGCCCCCGCAACCGCACCCACCCCTGAAGACACTGCGCCCACCCCGTCGGCCGACACAATCCGCATCTACTGCCCCGTACCCTGTCTCTTATAAACAACACCCAGCCCACGACACAAACGCGAAGCTCGGGATGCGGGCTCTGGGTGCAAAAAAAAAGCGG
>CAMWRO010000244.1 GCA_947176615.1 uncultured Porphyromonadaceae bacterium | reverse complement strand
GTTATAGGGGGTTTTCTTGCCGTTGTCGGACTCTTTTTTCCACTGCTCGGCGAGTTCCTTGCGAATTGATTCGGACGATACGAGTGCCGACGGTTTTCCGAAGAATCCCTTCTCGGCGGTCTTGATGTCGTAGTACAATTCGATATATTGACTTTCGGGACGGAACAGTGTGACAGGTCGCTTGGTGCCGCCGAGCTCCTTAATCCAGTCGTTGAAATAGCCGATAAATGTGTCGAGTTCCTTCTTGCCTTTGTTGTCGGCGCTGAGACCGGTGTTCCATAGCCAAGTGTCGTTCTTTTCGCCATTACCCTTGACAAGCATGTAGTCACGGCAGAATTTGTTGAACATGACGAAACGCACCATCGGGTCAATGAACTGATAGCGGGTCTCATTCTTGAAGCTCAGGTAGCCAATCGGACTGTCGGTCGAAGTCATGCCGAATTCATAGAAGGCCGCATCCTGCTCACCCATGTGGAACTCGTTTTTGTCCTCGTTCATGAAATGGATGACACACATCGCGCCCACCATCTCGACGAGGTGAGCTTCGTTTTTCTGTTCCATGCTGCCCTCGTGGTTGGGGAATGATTCCTCAACCTTTTCGTCGCCGACATAGTAGACGGCATCAGCGAGGGTGTTGACGCTCTTGCCGAGGTCATAGGCATCGAGCGCAGCCTTGGTCTTGGCGCAGAAAGTGTCAGAATCGATGGCACTCTTTACGTCGCGGCTCACCTTGAAATAGGGACTGACGGCAAGAATGCCGACCGGAACCGAGTTCAGGTCCTCTTTCTCGCGGATGAGGTCGAGGAGCATGGGAATGCCCGACGCGCCTGTGCCGCCGAAAATCGACCCGATAATGAATATGCGGTCAAACGGGGTCACATTGTTGAGGAACTGCTGGATTTCAAGGCTGTTTTCAAGTGCGCGGGTAACGACACACCCGATGTTGGGACACCCCTTGAATCCTTTTTCAAGATTGAGGTTCAGCTCGGCAGTCTTAGAATCCTCGGGAGTGTTGTCATAGAGTGCCTTCAACAAGTCGTTGGTGGGTTGGAGCGCACCGCCGAGCGACGACATGCGGATGTGGTCGGCGAAAGTGATATTTGTATTTTCCTGACCGAGGTAGACTTCAAACTTGGAATTCGGGTTAAATTCCTCGGTCGTTTTCACTATCTCTTTCAGTTTTCTCACCGGTGTGCAGAAGAAACGACCTTCGACCTCGTCTTCAACCTTGTAGGCATCGCGGTGAATGCGCTGATAGCATTCAAGGATGTCCTGAGTGCGGTTGGTGTCACCGTTGTCTACGTCATAGTCGATAATGATGGGTATAATCTCGTTCTTGGTCGATGTCCCTTTGACACCGGCCGCGAGGAGCATGGTGAGAGAACGGAGCACACGCGCCCCGGTTCCACCTATGGCAAATACGAATGTTCTCATTATAAGATAATGTGGTGAGATTGGTTAGAATCGGAAAACTCCACGGTGGGGAATGTTGACACCGTGGCCGGAGAATCCGTTGAAAAGGAGCGAGAAAAGATAGAAGAAGATGATGGTCAGCACGAAGTTGGTCCAGCAGAGACGGTTGACGGGGTTGCAGCCAAACATTCCCTTGTTCTGTTCGCGCTTGATGTCTCGTTTTGCCTTGTCAAGGACAGTCTTGTCGGCCCCGGGAACACTTACTTTCTTCTTGTACATGCGCTCTACGGTCTGGGGCAGTGCGCCTCTTTCAGCCGAAATGCCGGTGGCGAATCCTGTAACGCCAAATGAAATAGCTCCTGCGACAAAAAGAGTCACGACCCATGTCGACATACGCGCCCATGAGAATGACATGCGGCATGCGACATAGTAGATGAGTGCTACTGCAAATGCAACGCCGAGGGCGATGAGGAAAGCAGATGTGAAACCGCCGTTATTTACGAAATACTCTTTGTAAACGCCGAGTTTGTCAGCGTAGGCTTTGCTTGAAGTCACTAAGAAATAGAGAAAGCTCATGGTTGATGAAGTTTTTTATAGGTTAATGATTAAATTTATTCGGCAAAATCCCAGTCGAGGGTAAAAGTACGGTGGGCAAGGTTGTTGGTGTTGATGCGGTACACACCGTCGCGGAGACCGTTGACGAGCACATCGAGGAAGAAGGTGCGGTTGAGCTGCGACATTATGTCGGCGTCATCCTCGGTAGACGTTTCGGCAATCCAGCCGGGGAGGGTGTTGAGCACGTCGATATCGACTTTTTTCTGAGTGTTGATTTCCATCGGGACGGGAATTACAAGCGAGTTGCCTTGGAAAATCAGTCGTTCAGCCGGGAAATCGACTCCGTCCATCTTAACTCGGAAAGCATTGCGCAAGGCTGCTTCGTCACGCATATAGTCAGGGAACTGTTCGAAGGGGAACTGCATGTTGACTGTGGTCTTGGTCTTAGCCTCCTCCTCGGGTTTGATGACGAAACGGTCGGCAGTCGATGCGTCGGTGTCGAGATCCGAAACAGTGGGAGCAAGCTCTCCGGCGGGAGAAATCATGTGGACTGAATGGAGGGGGGAGAAGTTGCGGATGTTGTTGCTGTCGGCGTTGTCGGCAAATTTCTTGACGAGGCTCTGCTCTCCGAGGACTACGACGTAGAACGGGCGCACGCCCTTTGAAATGCGTTTCCGGCCATTGGCAAAATCATAGTAGTCACCGTCAAAGTTGGCATTGAATTGGTAGACAGATGCGCCGTAATTCTTCCCGGAAGCCTTGTTGACAGCCGACGAGATGCGGTTTTCGAGGGTCGTGCGGTTGTTTTTGTTGAAATTGCGGTCACGGGCGATTTCGGCATTTGTTCCGCTGGGAATACCGTCGGTGATGAAGAACGCGATGCGGTTGTGGGCGGTATCGTTGACAGCGTCGGTCGCTATTTTACCGAGAAATTCGTCAAGCAGGAACGCGTCGGAGTAGCCGGTCTTTTTAGAGGTCAGAGTCGAGGCAAAGGTGTTGAAGTCAGTGCCTTTGAGGCCTTTGGCCGAAACGTAGAAAGCCGAGTCGGCCTCGTTGTTGTTATAAAATGACTTAATGCCGTTGATGACATCTACAAATCCCGTAATGGTCATTCCGTTGCCCGGATTGAGATACCCTTTCATGCTTGACGAGTTGTCAAGATAGAAAGCAATCTGAACGGGGAGGTTGACTGCAGGCGCGCCGGTTGCCTCGACAGGGATTGAGACCGTGATGGTCGACGGGTCGTAGCCGAGACCTTCCAGTTCGCTCCACAGATAGGCGTTAAAGCCGGTAGTGTCGGCTTCTTCGTCCGTTTTATGAGATTCGGCATACATTTCGCGGAGGTCGGCATAGCTTGCCTCGGTAATTACCGCCCCGGTAGGCAGGGTCGAGATTGCATCGCTGATTTCATCAGCAGTGGGATGGGGCGTACTGCCGCACCCGATGAAAAGCGATGCCGATACGCCGGCAACGGCAATCGCGCCTATAACTGTTATTGGTTTTAAAATGCTCATATGGATTTTTTAATTATTGATGCGTGATACGATGGGTTTTGAAACAACCTTGCCGTTAAGCGAGTAGCCGAGTGTATAGAGGTCAATGACGGTCTCGTCGTCATCCACATGCGAGGTGATGTCGCTGACATAGGCATCGATGTTGCGGATAGCCTCGGGGTCATATTCTTCGGGGTCAAAGACATCGCTGAACAACTCGGGGTAGAGCAGCTTGATGCCCACGCGGTTGAGCAGTGCCTGCAACAGAGAGAACGCAGTGGCTATGCGGGCCGTGTCGAGTTTCTTGGCATTGAACTGCTCGGCGATGAAGGGAACGCGCGAGTAGCAGAAGAAACGGCCGAGGTTGTCAATCCATGTCGCCGACGGGATGTTGAGACATTCCACAAAAGATTCGCGGATAGCTTCCGCTACAGCCTCGGGACTGCTGTGGTCAGCCTTGGCGAGATTGTCGTCAAGACTCTCTTTAAACTCATTGAGACCGAGGAAGTCGTTGGTGATGATTTTCTCGTCGATGGCCTTGGGCAGTGCGCCTTCGCGGTTTGACCCGGTGAAGGATGAACGCACGGCATTGTCCATGTCGGTGAAAATATCTTTTACAAATGCGATATATGCGTTAAAGAAGTTCTCGATAACGGTGGATTTTTCTTTGATGTCGGTATCGAGCTCTTGAATTTTGCTGTCGCGTTCCGTTATGGTCTCGTTAAGGGTTTCGATGTCGCTGTCACGTTGCGTGATGACTTTTTCAAGAGCCGATGCGGCCTCTTTGACAGCCTCGACCGGCTGACGGGATGCAAGAGTTACATTGTGGTCGGCGACAGTGGCTGCTGCGGCGGCAATGACATCTTCGGTCAGTGTCTTCAGGTTGTTTTCGGCCTCGGCGGCTGCTTGGTTGGCCGATTCGGTTTCCCGTCGGGCGGCGGCAGTGAGCTGCTGCTCGGCCGTTATCTGCTTTTTGCCTGATTCAACGATGGAAATGAGGTGTTTTACCAGCGAGTTGAACGAGCCGTCTTTTACGAGCTCGCGAATCTCATCATCGCTGTTCTCGGCAATGAACTCTTCCTTGATTTTGGCAAATTTGTCGCTGACAGCAGCCGAAGGAAGGGCGCCGACGCTTTCGGCCCCGTATTTCTCAAGCAGGGAATCGACATCGGCTTTAATGCTGAGAGCCGCATTGCAGGCGGCGGCGAGAGATTCGGCCGATGCAAGGTCAGTCTGTGTAGCGGCGGTGAAAAGAGCGAAAATCTCTTTTGAG
>CAMWRO010000243.1 GCA_947176615.1 uncultured Porphyromonadaceae bacterium | reverse complement strand
CAATGCGGAATTGAACCCGTAGAGGCCGTCGGCAATCGCCGTCGCGTCACCCCCACGCATCCATGCCGTCCACATTCCCACCGCCGCCCCGACAAGAGTCCACACGGCGGCCTGACGGCTACCGACTGCGAGCGCGGCGACAAACAGCACCCCGGCGCCCCACGAATCAATCAGAAACACCTCCGAAACACCTTTCAGCCATCCGGCGGCAATTGTCGCGCCCGACAATTCCGAAACTGAAGGCACCGAAGCCCCTGCACCGGCGCTGAACAGCCGCGAGAAGAGCAACAGACACCATGTGGTCAGGACAAACGGCAAGGTGAGCGATGGTATCCCCATGCGCCCCGGCCAACGGTTGAGCAGACTGCGCAACCACGGTGTGAACGCCGACCCGGCGACAAGCAGAAACCACATCCACCATTCAGCGGGAAGAAAAAGCGGCAACGCGCACCCGACAAGGACACCGTTGAATCCCTCAGTGCCATCGTCGCCGTCATGATACAGCCAACGCCCGACGACGGTCGAGACCATCCCCCCGACAACCGCCCCGGCAAGCATCTCGGGACGGCCCATAGCCATCGCACCCCAGCAGATTCCCGCCAGAAACAGCACTCCCGCCCAAGTCGCGCCCTGAAACATCACCTGCCCCATCCCGCGCAACACGGCGACCAAAAATTTCTTAACCGATTCATTCATTCTGCAAATATAGTAATTTTCAACCCAGATTCCGCAACAAGTCCTCAAGCGACTCATCCGGCGCAAGACCGAGCCGGTCGCGCAACCTCGTGAAGAACCTTTTCAACATTCTGACAGATTCAACCCCTGACAAATGATAGACACTTCCCACCCTCGCTCAATCATCGCGCAGCGACAGATGGCACCTTTCTGTCGCTGTGTTTTTTTATGTCGCGGATTTTGAGTAACTTTGCACCTGATGGGAAGATTACTCGCAATTGACTATGGGCGCAAACGCTGCGGTATCGCGGTGACCGACCCGCTTAGAATTGTGGCTACGGCTCTGGCTACGGTGCCGTCGGCCCAGCTTGTCTCCTTTGTCAAGGATTATGTGGCACGCGAAGGGGTCGACGAGATTATCGTAGGACTCCCCAAAACGCTTGCCGGGGAGCCGTCGGAGTCGATGCGCTATATCACCCCGGCCATCAACCGCCTGAAAAAAGAGATTCCCGGCATCCCGGTGGTGTTTCATGACGAGAGGTTTACCTCTACCCTCGCCCACCGTGCCATGATTGACTCGGGGGTGAAAAAGAACGACCGCCGCGACAAAGCTGCAATCGACCGCATGGCGGCGGTTATCATCCTCAACGGGTATCTCGACGCGATGCAGATGTCTAATAAGAGATAACAAATAAAAGATAACGACACTATATATGAAACTTCCGGTTTACCTTTACGGTCATCCTGTTTTGAGAAAAACCGCCGCTGAAATCGCCCCCGACTATGAGGGTCTGAAACAGCTGGTGGACGATATGTATGAAACCATGTATGCCTCGGAGGGAGTGGGACTCGCCGGGCCACAGATAGGCCGCAGCGACCGCATCGTGGTCATTGACGCTGACCCGGTCAAGGATTCTTATCCCGAGTGCGAGGGACGCAAGTTCACCCTCATCAATCCCCGCATCGAGATTCTCGACGGCGACACTGTCACCCGCGCCGAGGGATGCCTCAGCCTCCCCGGACTGTCGGAAAACGTTCCCCGCGTGGAACACATCCGCCTGTCGTGGGTCGACGAGAATTTCCAGCCCCACGAGGAAGAAATTTCCGGATTCCTCGCCCGCATCGTGCAGCATGAGTGTGACCACCTCGAAGGGAAAATGTATATCGACCACATCTCCCTGATCCGCAAGCAGCTCATCCGCGGCAAGCTCAACAACATCATGGCAGGCAAGACCCGCTGTGACTACCCGGTGCGCTATGCACCCAAGAAAAAGTAACCGGTTTTAGGTTTCGGTTTAAGGTTTAATTTTCACGACCAATCATAATATGGCAGACGATAAAAAAATCATATTTTCAATGGTGGGGGTATCCAAGACCTATCCCCCGCAGAAACAGGTGTTGAAAAACATCTATCTTTCATTTTTCTACGGTGCCAAAATCGGCATCATCGGTCTCAACGGCTCAGGTAAGTCTTCACTGCTGAAAATCATTGCAGGCATCGACAAGAGCTATCAGGGCGAAGTGGTGTTCTCTCCCGGCTACTCGGTGGGATACCTCGAACAGGACCCGCAGCTTGACCCGTCGAAAACAGTCATCGAGGTCGTGCGCGAGGGTGTGCAGCCCATCATGGACCTCCTTGCCGAGTTTGACAAGGTAAACGAGTCGTTCTGCGACCCCGACGTGCTTGAAGACCCCGACAAGATGGACGCGCTGCTTGCCCGTCAGGCCGAACTTCAGGACAAGCTTGATGCCGCCGACGCGTGGAACATCGACTCGAAACTTGAACGCGCTATGGACGCGCTCCAGTGTCCCCCCGACGACCAGCCTGTCACCCAACTCTCGGGAGGTGAACGCCGCCGTGTGGCCCTCTGCCGCCTCCTGCTGCAACAACCCGACGTGCTGCTGCTCGACGAGCCCACCAACCACCTCGATGCCGAGTCAATCGACTGGCTCGAACAGCACCTCCAGCAATATCCCGGCACCGTCATCGCCATCACCCACGACCGCTACTTCCTCGACCATGTGGCCGGATGGATTCTCGAACTTGACCGTGGCGAGGGCATTCCGTGGAAAGGCAACTACTCGTCTTGGCTCGACCAGAAGACCAAGCGCATGGCGATGGAGGAGAAGCAGGCAAGCAAACGCCGCAAGACTCTTGAACGCGAGCTCGAATGGGTGCGCATGGCTCCCAAGGCCCGTCAGGCCAAGGGTAAGGCACGTCTGTCATCCTACGACCGACTCCTGAACGAGGACCAGAAAGAGAGCGAAGAACGCCTTGAAATCTATATCCCCAACGGTCCGCGCCTCGGCAGCAAGGTGATTGAAGTTCAGGGACTTTCCAAGAAATTCGGAACAAAGCAACTGTTTAAAGACCTCAGTTTCTCACTCCCGCAGGGCGGCATCGTCGGAGTCATCGGCCCCAACGGTACCGGAAAGACCACGCTGTTCAAGCTCATCATGGGACAGGAAACGCCCGACGAAGGAACATTTGATGTCGGCGAGACAGTGCGCATCGCCTACGTCGACCAGACCCACCACGACCTCCTGCCCGAAAAGAGTGTCTATGAGGTAATCTCGCAGGGTGTCGAGTCGTTCCGCATGGGAGGACGCGATGTCAACGCCCGCGCCTACCTGTCGAAGTTCAACTTCTCGGGAGCCGATCAGGAAAAGAAAATCGCCGTTCTCTCGGGTGGCGAGCGCAACCGACTCCACCTCGCGATGGCGCTGAAAGAGGAGGGCAACGTGCTGCTGCTCGACGAACCGACCAACGATATTGACGTGAACACCCTCCGCGCCCTCGAAGAAGGTCTCGAAGGCTTTGCCGGATGCGCCGTCGTTGTCAGCCACGACCGATGGTTCCTCGACCGCATCTGTACCCACATCCTCTCTTTTGAAGGTGACGGCAATGTAGTGTTCTACCAAGGCACCTACAGCGAATATGAGGACTACAAGCGCGCCCACAACGACGGCAAGGAACCCTCGCGCCGCCGCTATCGCAAACTGATGGCCGACTGATTCTCGCATATGTCACTAAGCCGCGGAGCGGCGGAACCATGCTTAACCCCACGCCCCGGCGTGGGGAGAGCGGGACATCCAAGACCATGCGACGTCGAAGACGTGGGTCTATGGTCGTTACTTTAGTTATAACCATATCACGATAATGGCTAATTATGACATTAAGGAACTTCAGCAACGGATATTGAACATCCTGCTGGAGTTTGATAAAGTGTGCGCCCGTCACGGATTGCGTTACTGCATCTGCGGCGGCACGATGATAGGCGCGGTGCGCCACAAAGGGTTTATCCCGTGGGACGACGACCTCGACGTGTCGATGCCACGCCCCGACTATGAACGCCTCATCGCCCACGCCAAGGAATGGCTTCCCGAGCCGCTCGAATTCGTATGTGCCGAAAACGACCCGCTCTATCCCCTCCCCTTCGGCAAAATTCAGGATGCATCGACAACGCTCATCGAGCGTCGCCACCTATATTATCTCGGAGGATGCTACATCGACATCTTCCCCTTCGACGCATATCCCTCGGCGGCTCTCCCGCGCCGGTGGCAGTGCATGAAGTACCACTTCCTGAAACAGTGCCTCTACCTCGTCCACCGCGACCCCTTCCGCCACGGCCACGGCCCGTCGAGCTGGATGCCGAGACTGGTGCGCAAACTGTTCACCATGAACGGCCTGCAACGGTCCATCCGCAAAGTGCTGACCCGCTATGACTACGACAAGTGTGACCTCGCCGCAAGTTACACCGACGGCTACCGCAAGGTGCTGCCCAAAACGATAACCGATGTCTACGGCCCGTTTGAATTTGAGGGACACACCGTTCAGGGCATAAAGAACTACGACCCCTACCTCAAGTGCATGTATGGCGACTACATGACCGTTCCCCCGCCCGAAAAACGCATCCAGCACAACTTCGACTACCTCGACCTCCACACCCCCTACCGGGAATACCGCGAGGAAAAGTAGCATAAAATTCCATACATCCCATAAAAAATGAGGGTATTGCAAAATTGAGTTTTGCCCCGAGTAATATTTAATCCGTAAGGATTATTCTTTGAATAGCCGG
>CAMWRO010000242.1 GCA_947176615.1 uncultured Porphyromonadaceae bacterium | reverse complement strand
CATGCAAGCGCGCCTTTAGGTGCGCGCAGCTTGGGTTTTCTACGTTTTCTGTCCGGAATCGGCTACAGCGTAGCCGGTCATTCCCCCGTCAAGACCGGCAGCTACCGCCGCCGTAAAATCAGATATGCGCTATTGACCACACGCTGCCCGCACCTAAAGGCGCGGTTGCATGTGGCTAACGTTGACACGCGGCTATGCCGCGTAATCGGCGGCTCTGCCGCTGACGATGGACAGCGGCGTCTTCCCCCTTTCCCCGCATTCCGCTCCGCTCCATACGGGGTTTAACACAATATCGCCCTGCGGGCTCAGTTTGCGATCTCGTTAAGCGGCTTTGATGTGAGCCCCACACAATTCGCATAGATGTTGAAGAAAATTGCGCCGTGGAATGTTAAATGTTAAATTTTTATCGAATCGAGATTTTTTTGAACTTTTTTCTTGCATAATACAGAACTTCACATTATTTTTGCAACGATATAAGAAAATACCGTCACATTAATTATATCAATCACAGTAATTGCTTGGTAACATGTAGATTTTTAAAATCTATCACAAAATAATATATAAAATTTACACAATATAACATTATATATATATATATATATATATATATATATAACTTTTATTAGAGGCTCCACCTCCCGTTCTTCCCCCGACACATCTTTAAGGCGGGAAGATATTCCTATATCTTTATCTACACACATCCTGTTTGTTCAATTTTTGCGCCGTAAAGGCATTAACCCAACCGGACTCGGCACCGGGAGTGTTCTTTCCAATCACACTTACTTCGCAAACTCTGACCTGACACCCCCCTCCAGAGACCGTCAAAGGGTATTAATCGCTTTGTATTTAGTATTGCTGCTTAAAGAGTATTAACCACACACTTTGCACCTTTATTAAGTCCGTACCCACTATCCCCCATAAATCCGCGCCACAAATCGCGGAGAGGTTCCCTCTATCTTCTATAACGGGCATTTATAAAACCCAAACAACACATAATCAACAAGATACAAATTTAACCATCAAAATTTCCTTGTAATGAAAAATTCAAAATTATTTTTAGGCATCGCAGCCACCCTGTCTATGGGATTTGCCGCCTGCTCCGACGATGCTCAGGTAAACACCCCTGACAATTCTCAGGAAGGTGTTACCAAGTACATGTCAGTCGTCATTAAAAATGTCGGGGACAACAGCCGCGCCCTTCCCGGGGATAGTGATTTCGAAGGACCCGCTACGGGATCTAATGAAAGTGACATCACAAAAGACAACATCCGTTTCTACTTCTTCACCGAAAAGGGGTCACCTTTCATCATGTCGACAGTGAATGTAAACGGTACCGTGACCAAGACCAACATGGTCGCTCCCACCGCCATCAGCCATATCAACAACACCAACGGTGCCGCCGCCGAGTTTAACGGTGTGCTCGTTCTCGGTCTGCCCGACACTGAGAACGGCGGTTATGAAGGCAATACTCCGGCCAAAGTAGTCGCCATCGTCAACCCGCGCCACACAGACGGATTTGATCGTTATGCCCAAAAGACCCTTGACCAGCTGTATAGTTTAGATGTCAAGCTCCAAAACTTGAATTTCAACCAATTCACTATGGTCAGCTCATCCTATGTCGATAACGTCAACGGTGTGGATACTGAAATCTATTGGACTGATGTAACCGGCAATATAAAGGACACTCAGGCTGAAGCCGAAACTGCTCCCGCTCAGATTTTCTTGGAGCGTCTCGCCGCCAAGGTGCGCGTGAAGGGTCTCGGCGACTATACAGTCCAAGAGCGCAATGCCTCCGGCAACCTCGCTGACAAGACATTCCGTATCTGGGAAAGCTCCGACGGACCCACTGAGACCACACTGTCTGTCACCCTTGACGGATGGAAACTCCTCAATCGCGCCGCCCATACCTATGCGATAAAGCATATCAGCAACTTTATCGACAATCCTCCTTACGAAGGCTGGAACGACCCTGCCCGTCACCGCTCCTACTGGGCCTATACGGCTGCGACAGCTACCGAAGATTTCTATGATGAATCCTTTAAATTTGAAGATACCAACTGGTTGGGCAATTTCGACGCGGCCAATCCGACTGAAAATATTCTTTACACCTATGGCAACACCGCCTTTGCAAGAGGTGAGAAAGAGGACGCTGCCTCGGCTACCGACCGCAGTACTCGTGCTACCGCCATCATCGTTAAAGCCATTGTTAAAAAAACAGGTGAGACCAACCCGATTGACTTGGTTAAGTGGGGGCCTGAATACTACTCGCTCGATTACTTTAAGGAAGTTGTTATTTCGGCGTGGAACAATGACCACTCGTCTACTCTTACCAAAGATGCCGTAGGGTTAAAGTATGTCAAAGACAACCACTACGTTGCCACTGTCACCGTTGACGGAACCGCAAATAACTTTACCCGTTTCAGCGACATCTCCTATTGGAAGGACGGCGTGACAAGCTACCTTGCCAACGTCAAGCACTATGCTGCCCAAAGCGAAAACGAGACTAACCTCTACGGCGTGGTACGCAACCACATCTACGACTACACGTTCAACAACGTCGTCGGTCTCGGTGTCCCCGGTACTGACCCCGTCAACCCCGAAGATCCCGACCAGAACTACCTCGCAGCCGTTGTCAACTGCCTCAACTGGCACGTTGTCAGCTACAATGACGTGACTCTCGGCGAATAATGACCCGACACACTTTCTAACCGATAACTTCACATCGACCAAGGCGTGCCGCGCACGTCTGTCGGGCACGCCTTGGTCATTTTTTCAATCTCTCCCGCCACCACCGCGCCCTGTCGAGACGGGACTGTCACGCGGCGCAATCCTCTACCGGTCCCGACCCCGATGCCATCGCGCATCCTCCTATAACCGAAAACCTCCGCCGCCACCGTTGGCGGCACAATATATGACCAGAGATATGCTCAATGCCATTAAAAATAGTGCCAAGACCTGCATGATTGCCTTAGCGGGTGCCTGTTTCGCCTTCACCGGATGCGACAGCGTAATCTATGACAAGGGTGACTGCGTGGCCAGCTATAACCTCGTCAGTTTTGTCTATGACTACAACATGAGCTACGCCGACGCGTTTGGCTCCAAGGTCAGCCGCGTGTCGCTGCTTGCATTTGACCGCAAGAGCGGCCGTCTGGTAAAGCGCGTCGACGCTGACCGCTCGCAACTCGACGGGAACAACCGTCTCGCGCTCGAAGTCGAGCCGGGTTCCTACACGCTGCTCGTGTGGGGCGGCGACCACGCCGAGTCATTTGACATCGCTGCCGGAAAACCGGGCGAGTCACGAATCGAGGACTTCCACGCCTATCTGCGCCGCGAAGACCACAACGGCGTGTCGCGCTCGACCCATGACCTCGCGCCGCTGTTTCACGGCATGATCGACGTGGATCTCCCCTACGCCTCCCCGTCGGTGCCCCACTATGTCACCGTCCCGCTCAAAAAAGACACCAACGTCGTGCGCGTCGTGTTGCAGCAACTCTCGGGCAACCCGCTCGACATCGACGACTTCAACTTTGTCATCACCGACTCCAACGGCTGGCTCAACCATGACAACTCGCTGCGCGACGACGAGGTAATCCACTATGACCCGTGGCGGCTCTACTCAGGCACGGTCGACATCAACAGCGACCCGACCGACCTGCCCGGCACCGCCACGAGCCAGTCGGCAATGCCGTTGCTGCCCGACTCCCGCGCCGTCTTGGGCGCGACACTCGCCGAGTTCACCACCTCCCGCCTCACAACCGTCACCGACCCCACGCTCCACATAACCCGCAAGAGCGACGGCCGCACAGTGTTGAAAATAAATGTGCGCGACTACGCGCTGCTCGTCATGGGCGCACACAACAAAAACATGACCCCGCAGGAATATCTCGACCGACAGGACGAGTATAACATGACCTTCTTCCTTGACAAGGACTATGAGTGGGTCAGCTCTATTATCATCATAAACGACTGGCGCATAATACGCAACGTCACCCCGATTGAATAAATAATACCACCGCACTGACAACAATGAAAACACTGACGATACATAACATGAAGTCTTGGCTGGCGGCACTTGCGTGTCTTGCCCTCGCTTCATGTGTCAACGACAAGGAGAGCGACTGCACGCCGGTCACTCCGGGGGAAAGCGATATATGGTTGTCTGTGTCAATCCATAACCTCGCGACCGTCTCGCGCGCCGACGCTCCCGACGACGGCGAGCAGCATCCCGACGAAGACGCCCTTGATGCCGAAAACTACATAAACACATCTGATGTCAACCTGCTGCTCTTTGACAAGGACAAGCGGCTCATCCGCACCTTTGACAGCAACAGTTACCGGCTCACAGGCGCTGACGGAGCCTATACCCTCTCGGTAAAGGCAAGTTCGGAATATTTTACCTATGCCGGCAGTGCCGACGATGCCCGCATCGACTGCTCGATAATGGTCGTTGCCAATCTCAACGGCACCGGGCAGGGCGACGGGCCGTTTGAGTTCAACAACAGCGAGATGACATTCAGGCCGCTCGCCGAGCTGTCAGGACTTTACCGCGGTTTCCCCTACACGGGTTCTGTCGGCGGTGACGCATGGGAACCCTCCGTCGACAGCCGCCTCATCCCCATGAGCGGCATCACCAAGGCAAGTTTCACCCGCGCTGAGCTCAACGCCGCTACAACCGAGGCTACCGCACTGAAACTCCCGGCCATTTACATCCAGCGCGCGATGGCCAAGGTGCGCCTAATCGATGCCATCCGAGACGGCGACTACGAGATTACCGC
>CAMWRO010000241.1 GCA_947176615.1 uncultured Porphyromonadaceae bacterium | reverse complement strand
ATTTGAGTATTTAACAACCTTAAAACTATACCTAAGTCACATGAAACCTATTTCCAAATTACTCAGCATGACGGCGGCGGTCGCGACCCTCGCCTCGTGTTCGCAGGGGGTCTATCAGCATCCCGATGCCCCGGTAAAAGAGGTTCCCTTCACTCAGGTACACATCGATGACAGTTTCTGGGCTCCGCGAATCGAGACCAACCGGACGGTGTCAATCCCCTCGGCCTTTCATGAATGTGAGGTCAACGGGAGGTTTGACAATTTTGCCATTGCCGGCGGGTTGATGAAAGGGGAGCACAGGGGCGATTTCTCGTTTGATGATACCGACCCTTACAAAATCATCGAGGGAGCATCCTATTCTCTCGCCGTGAAGTATGACCCTCAGCTCGATGCCTATCTCGACAGTGTGATAACCCTTATCGCAGCCGCGCAGGAACCCGACGGTTACCTGACGACTTGCGTCACCAACAAGTGCACGCGCCTCTCGGGGTGGTGGGGAACCCACCGTTGGGAGAAAATCAATTCCCACGAGCTTTACAACTGCGGCCATCTCTACGAGGCTGCCGTGGCCCATTATCTTTCCACCGGCAAGCGCTCCCTTCTCGATGTTGCGATTAAGAATGCCGATCTCGTGTGTGAGGTCTTCGGGCCGGGCGAGAATCAGAAACATGTTCCCTCGGGACACCCGATTGCCGAGATGGCCCTGGCTAAAATGTATAAAGTGACGGGAAATGAAAAATATCTCGCCGCTGCAAAATATTTTGTCGAGGAGACAGGTCGCGGAACCGACGGACATCACCTGAGCGAATACAGTCAGGACCACAAGCCGATTCTCGACCAAGAGGAGATTGTGGGACATGCCGTGCGCGCGGGTTATCTCTATTCAGGTGTGGCCGACGTTGCGTCACTGACAGCCGACACCGCCTATTTCAATGCTATTGACCGCATCTGGAACAACATGGCCTCCAAGAAACTCTATATCACCGGCGGCATCGGCAGCCGTCCGCAGGGCGAGGGATTCGGACCGGAATATGAGCTGAACAACCACACCGCCTACTGCGAGACCTGTGCCGCAATAGCCAATGTCTACTGGAACTACCGCATGTTTCTCGCGACGGGCGACGCAAAGTATGCCGACGTCTATGAGCGCGCGTTATATAACGGTGTGATTTCGGGCGTTTCTCTGTCGGGCGACAAATTTTTCTATGACAACCCGCTCGAATCAATGGGGCAGCATGAACGGCAGCCTTGGTTCGGATGTGCCTGCTGTCCCGGCAACGTGACCCGTTTCATGGCCTCGGTACCTAATTATATGTATGCAACGCAGGCCGACGACATTATGGTAAACATGTATGTCAACAGCACCGCCGATATTGCCACTGAAAACAACAAGGTGACTATCGCGCAGGCTACCGAATACCCTTGGGACGGCAAAGTGCGCTTCACTGTCACTCCTGAAAAGGAACAGGAATGGGCGTTGCGCCTCCGCATCCCCGGATGGGCGCAGGAATCACCCGTCCCCACTGACCTCTACACTTTCACCGGCAAGGTTTCCTCGCCCTATACCCTCACCGTCAACGGCAAAAAGACTGACGCGCTCAGCGGTGACGGTTACGCGACCCTGTTGCGCTCATGGAAAGCGGGCGACGTGGTGGAACTCACACTCCCGATGGATGTGCGCCGCGTAAAGGCCCATGACAACGTTGTCGACGACCGTGGAAAGCTCGCCATCCAGCGCGGCCCTGTAATGTTCTGCCTCGAAGGGGTGGACATGCCCGACAGCACCGTGTTCAACAAGATTATCCCCGCCGATGCGAAATTTGAGGCAAGCTATGAACCTCAGCTGCTCAACGGCGTGATGACACTTACCGCCGCAGCCAAGGAGGTGCAGCCCGACGGCTCGCTCCGCGACGTGAAAGTGAAGGCAATCCCTTACGCCACATGGAACAACCGTGGCAACGCCGAGATGGCTGTGTGGATTCCCGAAAGTGCCGAAAAGGCGCGTGCAATTCCGGCTCCGACAATCGCCTCACGCGCAGCCATGTTCTCCGAACCCACGGCAATCAACTCGTCGGTTCCGGCCGCTACCTCCAACCTCCAGTGGGCGTGGGGATATAACGACCGGTGGAATCCCGCATCGAGTGCCGACATCTCAAAACCCTACCATTACTGGTGGCTGCGCCGTGGCACGGAGGAGAATCTATGCTATGGATTTGACAAACCTACCCTTGTCAGCAGTGTCGATGTCTACTGGCTCGACTTCGACCACTATGACGGAAACTACCGTGTGCCCGAAAACTGGCGTCTTTACTATAAGGACAGTTCTGACCGCTGGGCCGAGGTGTCGCCCAAGGGTGAATACGGAGTCGAGAAAGACAAGTATAACCATCTCGATTTCGACCCTGTCGAGACAACAGCCTTGAAACTTGCCGCAAAACTTCAGGATGGAGAGAGCGGCGGTGTAATAGAATGGAAAGTTAACTAACACTAATCCTAATACCAAACAACCTAAAATCAACTCAATGAAACCAAATGCATCAGTAAGCACTGTCGGCAAGAGTCTGCTGGCAGGAGTGGCATTATTCTCAGTGGGCATGATGGCTACGCCACCCAGTGTGATGGCCCAGCAGCAGGGTAGCACCACCGCTACTTCCACGGGAACAGTTACGGGTACGATTCTCGATCCCGCCGGGGAGCCTGTAATCGGTGCCAGTATAGTGAACGAAACTACCAAGGCGGTCGCAGTGACCGACTTTGAAGGAAAATACAGCCTCAAGGCCGCCCCGGGCAACAAGGTCAACATCAGTTATGTCGGCTACAAGCCTCAGACATTCTCCGTCGGGGCGGGCAAGACCTACGATTTCACTCTCGAAGAAGACACCCAGCTTCTTGACGAGGTCGTGGTCATCGGTTACGGCACGCAGCGCAAGGGCGACGTGACCTCGGCTGTGTCGAGCGTCAAGGCCGAAGACTTCAACGTGGGTAAAATCGGTGATGCCGCCGAGCTTGTAAAAGGTAAGATTGCGGGTCTGTCGGTCACCAATTCCAGCGGTAACCCCAAGAGCAATTCGTCAATCATGCTCCGTGGCGCGACAACCCTTACAGGCAGCGTCACCCCGCTCATCCTCGTCGACGGCATCGAGGGCGATCTCAACACAGTCTCGCCCGAGAATATCGCATCGATCGACGTGCTGAAAGACGCATCGGCCGCCGCTATCTACGGTACCCGAGGCGCCAACGGTGTCATCCTCATCACCACCAAGAGCGGACAGCGCAACGAGACTGTCAGCGCGTCCTACTCCAACTATTTCTCTTTCAGCAAGTGGAGCAAGCAGCTCGACTTCATGGACTCCCACGACATCATCTACGGCCTGACAAGCCAGCCATATCTCGGCTATGACACCGACTGGATGAAGGCGATCAGCCGCAAGTCAGGTTTCAAGCACAGCCACGATTTTCAGGTGAGCGGCGGAACCAAGAACGCCACCTACTCGGGCGACTTCTCCTATCAGCGCGAGGACGGTATCATGCGCGAGACCTACAATGAGCGCATGCGTTTCCACGTCGACTACACCCAGTATCTGTGGGACGACATCCTGAAATTCAATTTCAACGCACTTGTCAGCCGCGACAAGTCGAGCATCGACAATGCCGACTACGCCTACCGTCAGGCTGTCATCCGCAACCCGAGCGAGCCGGTGTGGAACGCCGACGGAACCTACTATGAGAACTTCGATAAACTCCAGTACTACAACCCCGTCGAAATCCTCAACGAGTACTATGGCGACACCCGTGCCCGTTTCTCGCAGATTACCGGTAACATCACCGTCGAGCCTATCCGCGGATGGATTACCAACGTGATGCTCTCGTGGGGCGAATATTCGGCCACCGGCGAGTCATTTACCTCTCCCGATTATTTCTCCCTTGCCACCCAGAAAGACTACAACGGCTCGGCATCGAAAAGCGAGTCGACAAGCATCAGCAAAAACCTCGAGGTGACATCCCGTTATCACAAGATTTTTGCCGGTAAGCACCGCTTTGACGCTCTGCTCGGTTACAGCTACCTTTATAACGAAGCTGACGGATTCAGCGCGTCCAACGGCAACTTCTCCTCTCTCGCATTCCTGTGGAACAATCTTGCCAACGGTTCTCTCCTGACCGAGAAAGACCGCCACGCAGGTATGGCCTCCTACAAGTATGACGACACGCTGATCGGTTTCTTCGGCCGCGTAAGCTACGGCTATGACAACCGCTACAATGTGATGCTCAGTATGCGCCGCGAGGGTTCCTCCAAGTTTGGCGACAACCACAAGTGGGGTAGTTTCCCCTCGGCATCGGCCGGATGGAACATCATGAACGAGAAATTCTGGAAAGAGAATGTCGGCGACTGGTTCAACGACCTGCGTCTCCGCGTCGGCTACGGTGTTACAGGTGTGATTCCCAGTGATCCCTACCTCTCCATGTTCCTTTACAACTATGCCGGTTATGGCGACATCTACAGCCTCAACGGGGAGTGGATCAAGTCGCTCGAAGTGGTCCAGAACCACAACCCCGACCTCAAATGGGAGAAAACCAACGAGTGGAACTTCGGTCTCGACTTCGGATTCTTCAACAACCGCCTGCACGGTAACTTGGACTTCTATATCAAGACTACCAACGACCTCCTCTACTCATACAACGTGCCTATGCCCCCGAATTTGTATGGTCAGACTCTTGCCAACGTCGGCAAGATGCGCAACCGCGGTGTCGAGCTCAAGTTGACCGGCATCCCTGTTAAGACCCGCAATTTCA
>CAMWRO010000240.1 GCA_947176615.1 uncultured Porphyromonadaceae bacterium | reverse complement strand
TATATCATCTATCTACCTAAGCGACAATTGTTAACATGACAGCAAAAGCGGGACGACCGTCTGTTAATAATGCTTAATTTAAGTGTGGAATAATTGCACGAATCAGCAAAAAGGGTATCTTTGCTGATGCTTAAATTCACATTATGGGCGGAGTCAACATCAAATACATTAGAACAATACTAACGGTAATGGTCGTCGTTTCGGTTTACTTCATCATGCCTGAAACAGCATCCGGAAACAACATGAAAATAGAATACTTCAGACGACAGAGCATTAACGAAAACATTGAATTGAAGCAACGCATAGCTGCCTATGACAGCTTGATAAACTATACCGACCCCCAAAAGCAGAATGGCGTAAAACTTGACAAAGGGCAATTACTGTATGATTACGGAAATTATGATCATTCACTAAACCTCGTTAACGAAATTTCCTCCTCGCCTGAGACCACATTGCCCGAGAGGCTAAAGTCCGAGGCTCTGAAAGTGGAGATTCTTTTAGACATGCAACAGTATGCCGAAGCATTCAAAACAGCACACGCGCTGTTAACGTCTCAGAAACCTGATTCTCTCAGATATTATGATGTATTCGGACAGATCGAGCTGACCAATATATTCATGCGCCTTGATGATGTAGCGTCAGTGCGTCGTTATCTCAACCGAGCTGAAAAGCAATATTCTGAATTGGATGCGCAAGAGACTCCGCCTTTCATATACAACATGCTGAAAGTTCGGATTATGTCATGCCAAGCGCTACTGAAACTTAACGAAGACAACTGCGAGGAAGCCTTCCGTATATTGAATCAGGCACTTGAAATCTGTAATCATGGAGAACAACGAGCCCGAATCATCAACAATATCGGGTATCTGTTTGCCAATCAGCGCGAATATGACATTGCCGGTGAGTACTTTCATGATGCGATAGCCGAAAGCAGTTACGCTCATCGCCCCGAATACATCATCAACTACATCGCAGCTCTGTCAGACCGACAAAAATGGGACGAAGTACTAAATCAGACACAAAAATATGAACCGGAACTAAGCAGACTTCCCGCCGGAGTAATCAAAATCAAGCATTATACCGCTCTCGCCGAGGCTTATTATAACTTGGGCCGCTATCAGGAAGCCTGTGATGTGCTGATGAAACAGCAACAACTTCAATCCGAGGCATTCTCCAAAGAATTCAGCGACAACCTTGCCCGACAGATAAATCAATACGAAACCCACCTGCTGTCAACCGGATATAAAAACGCCCGGACACGCAGCCGCCGCACCATCACCACACTTTACATTTTATCAGCGGCACTGACGGTTTTACTGGCTATTTTCGGTGTTCTGTCACTCATTTTACGGAAACGAGTTAAGAAAACCAAATCAGAAATGGCCGAATTAAAAATTCATGCCCGACAACAGATTGAGGAAAAAGAGAAAATCAACGAGTCACTTGAGTCTCAGTCAAAGAAACTTTCCACCCTGTCCCTGAAAATGGCCATTCTTTGCGACAACATAAACAATTTGTCGGAAATTGCGGCAAACCCATGTTGTCAGAGGGAGAAATTAAATGACGAAATCGAGAATCTCGTAAAGAAATTCCAGCGCGAAGGAAATCTATGGAAAATATTCGAGTGCCATTTCGAGCAGGTCAACCTGCGCTTTTTCAACAACCTTTATCGTCTTCACCCATCCCTGACCCCCGCCGAAATAAGGATGTGCGCTTTCATTCTCTGCGGCATGACAGTGAAGGAGATAGCATTATTGACGAGCCGGTCATACCGCACTGTCGAATCCATACGGTATTCACTAAGAAAGAAACTCGAAATAGACACATCAACCGAGACATACCTGCGCTATCTTTCCACATTAAACGAATCTGAGTGCGAAAGACTCCGACAAGAAAAAATCGTGTCGGCCTGACGGGACCGCTCGCGTCAGCCATATTATATAATGCGGATGGTGTGCCTGACCGGGTTTCCATGTTTTCTGTGATGTTTTTACAAAAATACCTGAAAAATCCGATTTTTTAGTTATCTTTGCAAAGTAACCAAACCAGTAGCTTTCAAAATGAAACTCGACCATTTCAAGCAGCTATTCTTATCCGCTGCAACTGCATTACTGACATTCAACACATTATGGGCTGTCCCCGCCAAGCCGGGACTCGTGACCGTGACACAGGACGACGGAACAGAGCTGACAGTGCGCATCGTAGGCGACGAGCACGGACACATCGTTGTCACCGAGGACGGCAACCTGCTCACGTCGAGCGGCAACACCTATTATTATGCGACCCTCGACGCTGAAGGCAAAACCGTGAACTCGGGCATCCGTGCCACAGACATCAATGCCCGCACCGACGAGGCCCGAAAGTTTCTCGCGGGCATCGACCGCAACGTCGCCATGCGCCGCGCTCTTTCGTCGCTCGACAGCCGCCGCGAAACCGCGCTGAAAGCTCCGGCGCGCATACCCTCGACCATGCTGACCAACAATTTCCCCTCCACCGGCAAGCAGAAAGCCATCGTCGTGCTCGTGGAATACAAGGATGTCAAGTTCCGTCTTGACGACCCCCATGACTACTTCGACCGCATGCTCAACGAGGAGGGTTTCAGCTCCTATGGCGGCACAGGCTGTGCCCGCGAATATTTCATCGAGTGCTCCGGAGGGCAGTTTGAACCGGAATTTGACCTCTACGGCCCTATTACGCTGAAAAACAACATGGCCTATTATGGCGGCAACGATTACAACGGTAACGACCGAAACCCCGAGCAGATGGCCATCGAGGCTTGCCAGCAACTCGACGATCTGGTCGACTTTGCCGAATATGACCGCGACGGCGACGGGATGATTGACAACGTGTTTATCATCTACGCCGGAAAAGGCGAAGCAAGCGGTGGGTCGGCATCATCGGTCTGGCCCCACGCGTGGAATGTGTTCTCGGGAGCGGGCCTCACCCACTATTTTGACGGCAAACTGCTTGATTACTATGCCTGTTCCAACGAATGGGAGAATAACAAACCCGACGGAGTGGGCACCTTCATCCACGAGTTTTCCCACGTCATGGGTCTCCCCGACCTCTATGTCACCACCTATGCCAACGACAATTTCACCCCGGGCGAATGGAGCGTTCTCGATGTGGGGCCCTACAACAACGACGGCCGAACACCGCCGCTATACAGCGCGTTTGAACGCATGTCGATGGGATGGATGACTCCGCGTCCGCTGACCGGGCCCGGCTCGGTCGCCCTGCTGCCGATTTCGTCCAATACCGCCTACTATATCCCCACACTGCGCAGCAACGAATTTTTCCTCCTCGAAAACCGTCAGCAGGAATCGTGGGACACTTATATTCCCGGCCACGGCATGCTTGTGTGGCACATCGACTATAACACCTCGGCGTGGGGCAGCAACTCTGTCAACAACACCTATGGCCACCCGCGCGTACAAATCGAGGCTGCCGACGGTGTAAAGACTCTCTACGGTAACGTGACGACCTCCCCGTCTGACCCCTTCCCCGGCACGGCGTTCAAAACCGAATTTACCGACACCACCAAGCCGTCGATGCTCTCGTGGGACGGCAAGGGACAGAATCTGCCCCTCACTTCGATAACCGAGACCGAAGACGGTTTGATAACATTTGACATCGCCGGTGGCGCGACTTCTCCGCTATCGGTCCCTGTCGCCTTGGAGGCCGAAAATGTCGCCGGCTCGCGGTTCACCGCCCGATGGCAGCCTGTTGAAGGCGCGACAGGATATATCGTGGCCATCGACACTGACGGAGCCGCCGTGCCTGTTTATCATGAAACGGCCAACGCCTCGTCGCTTGAAGTCACCGGCCTGATGCCCGAGACAGCCTACCGCTACCGCGTGGCCGCCTACTCTGACGGCAACTCGACCGTCTACTCCAACACTGTCAATGTCACAACCTCGCAGCCCTCGCTTGGCGACATCGCCATCACCGCCAACGATGCCACTGACATCACCGGGACTTCGTTTGTCGCCAACTGGACCCGCGAGCCGCTTGCGACCGATTACCTGCTGACCGTCAGCGAGTATATCCCCCCGACAGCCTACGACCTGACCCACTCTCTCGCCACCCGTCTCCCCGAGGGATGGGAAAGCGACTGCGACACCCATGACTCAACCTCATCGCTCGAAGGTCTGCTCCTCGACAAGGACGGAGCCTACCTCTCCACCGGGGTCATCGAGGCCGGAGTGTCGGCATTCTCGTTCAAGCACTATGGTGTCGGCAACGCGGCACTGAGCAATACCATCTCGATATGGGCCCTCGACGGTGATGCTTGGATAAAAATCGGCAACACTTACCCCAATATCGCTACCGTCACCTACACCGTCCGCGGAATACCTGACAATTGCAAGGGAATCAAGATTGTCTACACAATGACCAAGAACGCTCCCGTCCTGATTGGCGAAATCACGGTCAAGGGAGGCTCTGACACCGACTATGTAATCCCCCTCGAAGGCTATCAGGGAGTAACGACAGGCGATGTCGCAGCGTTCCCCGTCAACGGCCTCAGTCCCGAGACCACTTACATGTACACCGTCACGGGTACCGACGGCGACATCCTCTCGGCAAGGTCCAACCAAATCTTTGTCACGACCTCGGCGCAATCCTCGGTCAGCACAATCCCCACCGACCGACAAATAGAGGTTGTCACAGTCAGTGACGGCATCATCGTCAGCGGCACATCGGCCATTACCGTCTACAACCTTCAGGGCCACATCCTCTATGCCGGACAGCCGGGCCACATCTCCCTCGCCCCCGGCCTATACATAGTGCGCACAGCCTCCTCGGCAGTCAAAGTCGCAATAGCTAACAGATAAAAGAT
>CAMWRO010000239.1 GCA_947176615.1 uncultured Porphyromonadaceae bacterium | reverse complement strand
TGGCTATGGCTCTCGCGCCCGTGGCTCTCTATATCCCCGGAATCGTCATCGAAGATGCCGAAGTGGTGACCAAGTCCTATCCCGGCTTCTGGGACGACCTCCGGGCCGCAGGGTTCACCCTCCTTGACGGCGACGCTCCTATGCCTCAACCCGAAGAAAACGAAGATTGACCATGCTCGGCGCACTTATAATACTGGTTTTCACACTGTTCACGGGATTACTCCTGTGGATTACCCACAAACCCGACACCCCGGGCAGCGAGACATCAGCCGAAACAGAGAATGCCGCGGAACCTGCCGATGGCTGCTGCGGAATGCACGAGGTGTGCGAGAAATTCCCGGTCGACAAGCCTGTCTACTTTGACGACGAGGAACTTGACGCCTATAAGGGCCGCAAGGCCGACGAATATACTCCCGACGAAATCGAGGCTTTCCGCGATGTGCTTTACACCCTGCTGCCGCAAGACCTCGCCCCGTGGGGACTCAGCATCGCCGCCCGGGGCATCGAAATGCCCTCGCCGATCCGCGACGAGTGGGTAATGCTTGTCAACGAAACTTCAACCCGACAGACTGAGTCATGATGGAACTGCTCGAATATGGCTTTTTCAAGAACGCCCTTGTCGGGATAACGCTCATCAGCATCGCCTCGGCAATGATAGGCACCTACATCGTGTCGCGCCGCCTCGTGTCGATAGCCGGAGGTGTGACCCATGCCTGTTTCGGCGGCCTCGGACTCGGCTATTTTCTCGGGTGGAACCCTATCGTCATGGCCGGAGTGTTTGCAATAGCCTCGTCGCTCGGAGTAGAATGGATGTCGACACGTCACCACGTCCGTGAGGATTCGGCCGTGGCGGTCGTGTGGGCCCTCGGCATGGCCCTCGGCGTACTTTTCGTGTTTCTAACTCCCGGCTATGTCCCCGAGCTGAACGCATTCCTCTTTGGCAACATACTGACCATCACCACCGCCGACCTGTGGGCATTCGCCATTTTCACAGCGGTTGTCATATCCGCCTTCGCTCTTTTCTATAACATAATAGTAGCCTGTGCCTTTGATGCCGACTTTGCCCGCGTCAAGCGGCTCCCCGTCGCGGCAGTGTCGTGCATGATGACCGTGCTGGTTGCCGTGTGCATCGTCCTGACAATCCGCCTTGTCGGCATAATGCTTCTGATGTCGATGCTCGCCCTGCCTCAGATGATTGCCGAAATCTACTGCCGCCGTTTCAAGACCATCATGTTCCTCTCGGCAGCAGTCTCGGCCATCTGCTGCATCGTCGGCCTCCTCCTCGCCACCATCATCGACGTTCCATGCTCGGCGCTCATCGTCATCGTCATGGTAGCAGTCTTCGCCGTGGCTAAAATCACCAAGATATAAGGTTCTATTTCAATACAAGAGCAAGTATTTGCAATCCTAATGCATTCTCAATCTTGGAAATAGTTTCTATCGACAGATTTTCAGTTCCTTTGAGAACTTTTGAGACATATTGCTGAGAACAATCCATCTTTTCAGCTAAAGCCTTTTGAGTAAGACCGAGTTCCTCCATTCGGTCAAGCATCCTCATCGCTATATATTGTGAATAGCGGAGCCAGTCACGATTTTTTCTGCGCTCCACAGCAGTCACCCGCCATCTCGAAGGTGTCGCAGAAGAATATTCTCTTAATCGGTCTTGAATCTGTGCCATTTTATTTCACAATTAAAGTTCAGCTATATATTCTATAAAACCTTTGTCATCAATGATGTTTTCTTGAAGAAGAAAATTTCTTACTTGTTCTATTTTCTTTAACTCTTTTGCTGTATGCTCCCGTTCCTGCATCGTCGCCGTTAACTTTATAGCTCCTCCTGTTATTATATAAGCACCGTGGGCAAGTTTTATAGCATATATTCGCAGCCATGATGCACGACCCACGAGATTCTTTAATTTGGCTTTCTCCTTTCCAAGTAGGCATTCTGCAATCCTACTGTTACTCAATGGACGAAATATCAAATCAAGATTAGCCTCAGGAGATATATCCATTATGATAGCCTCAAGTTTGTCGCTGTCATCAATGGTTCGCCTGATTGCTTCATTTATGTTCGTAATTTTAAAATAACTCTCTAAATCACTTGAGTTAGCTTTAAAAAAATCTCTGAGCCATGCAACATCATTCCATTGGTCAAATAATGAATACAATATGTTATCATTATCACCATCATATCTTACAGCCCATAGCCGTCCGTCTTCAGTAATATCGTCGAAAGTCATATATGGTATTTTGTGCAAAGATATTGTTTTTATTCGACACCCACAACTTATAGGTTGTAAATTTCGTTACAAAATATTTGAAACGCACTAAAATCTCCAATATGGGAATTATTTCTTCCTGATAAGGGTCAGGCCGTCGCGGAGGGGGAGGATGACTACCTCGACGCGGGGGTCACGGGCGATGTGGTCGTTGAAGGCGGCGAGAGCCACTGTCTGAGCATCATGATTGGTTACAGGGTCGACCACTTTGCCGTCCCACAGCGTATTGTCGGCGATAATAAATCCTCCCGGGCGCAGGCGCGGCATGACAGCCTCATAATAAGCCGTGTAATCGCGCTTGTTGGCATCAATGTAGACCAAGTCCCAAGTCTCGTCAATCGTCGGTATGACCTCCAGCGCGTCACCGATATGCAGCGTTATGCGCTCACCACCCGGAGCCGTGGCAAAGTGGTCAAGCAGCCATTCCTCCATCTCGTCGTCAATTTCGACAGTGTGCAGTGACGCGTCACCCGTCAGACCCTCGGCAAGACAGAGGGCAGAATATCCGGTATAGGCACCGAGTTCGAGCACCCGGCGCGGATTAATCATTGACACGAGCATCTTCAGCATCCTCCCTTGCAGGTGTCCGGAACACATGCGTGGATAGAGGTGGTGAAGATGAGTCTCGCGATAGAGCCGTTTCAAGTGGTCAGGCTCGGGAGAGATATGGGAAAGTATATAATCTTCCATTTTATTCAGATTTCAGATGAAAAATATCTTATCGTCGCATCCCGCTATCCGTCATCTGTTATTTGTTATTTGTTATTTGCTATCTGCCACACCGCCATGCGGTAGGAGTCGAGGCCGAAACCGGCTATTGACCCGCGGCACACCGGCGCGATAAGCGAGCGGTGGCGAATTTCCTCCCGGGAGGCAATATTGGAAATATGCACCTCGGTCACGGGAATCGAGATTGCGGCGATAGCGTCGGCGATGGCAAGGGAGGTGTGGGTATAGGCTCCCGCATTCAGCACTATCGCGTCACAGTCGGCCTGCTGGAGCGCGTCGATTATCGCCCCCTCGTGGTTACTCTGGAAACAGGTGATTTCCACATCGGGGAACTCCTCGCGCAACCGCGGCATAAAATCGTCCCACGACTGCGACCCGTAGATTCCCGGCTCGCGCCTCCCGAGCATGTTGAGATTAGGCCCGTTGATTATCAATATCTTCATCTTTATAGTCATATTTTTACTAATCCTGTCATAATCCACATTGCGGCGTGGCTCATAACCATCAGCACAAGCAGAATCCACGAGACCTCGCGCCGCTGCGGGTAGCACTGCCACGCAAGCCATCCCGACAGGATGACATAAATCGGATAACACCACACGATGGTCTTCATCCCGCTGTCACCTGACGCAATCGCCGACAACAGTGCAGGGAGCGAGAACACCGGCAACATCAGGATTATAATGAGGATTGTCATCCACACCGGGGTCTTTCCACCATGATACATCATCGGTTTTTCTCCTCCTTTCTGCGCTCGGCGTCGATGCGCTGCTGCTCGCGGTAGGCAGCCACAGTGGCGCGGATTCCGCTCTCAAGGTCGACCTGTGCGGAAAACCCGAAATCGTTGAGCGCGTCGCTCGTGTCACAGCACCAGTTGCGCTGTTTCATTATATTATATTTGTCGCTGTTGAGCGTCGATGGTTTCATCTTGGCCACACCCCATTTCTCGGCTACCACCGAAGCGATTTTCACCGCCCACAGCGGCAGACGCACCGGAATGACCAGCTTGCGTCCCAGTTCCCGGGCCACGATGCGGCGAAAATCGGCCTGAGAATAGGCCCTCGGTTCCGAGATAATATACTTTTTGTGAATCTTACCGCGCTCAAGCGCGTCAAAGGCGGCACGGGCAAGATCCTCCACATATATAAATGTAAGCATCTGCTTTCTGAATCCCACGCCGAAATCCCAGTGCGCGTCGATTGACTTTATCATCATCAGGTAATCCTGCTCGTGAGGCCCGTAGACGCCTGTCGGGCGCAACACAATCCACGGGAAAGAGTCAGGCTGCCCCATGAGTGCGATTTCGGCCTTCAGCTTCGACACCCCGTAGCGGGTGTTGGGCGAGGGGGTCATGTCACCGGTCAGCGGCGTGTAACCTTTCTCGTCGCCGGGACCGAGAGCTGACAGGCTCGACATGTAGACAAACCGTTCAGGCACTATCCCTCGCTGTTGCAGCACCTCGACAAATGTCTTGAGATACTGGTAGTTGATGCGGTTGAAATCGAGATAGTTGATACACTTGGTCGCCCCGAGGTTATAGACGATGTAGTCCCACCGTTCCCCCTCGGGAAGAGCCGACACAAGGTCGTCGCCGAGTTTTTCCGGGTCGTCATAATCGAGCGTGACAAAATGCAGCCTCTCGTCTTTAAGGAAACGACGCGATGTCGACTCGCGCACACCGCACCATGTCTCATATCCCCGCTTGAGGCTTTCCGAGGCGATAAATCCACCGATAAACCCTCCGGCTCCTATGATTAATACACGTTTGCTCATTATTCTACTATTACTTAGAGGTTGTTTAAAAACAAATGTGAATCCAAAGCCTGTTTTCACGAGTCGGAT
>CAMWRO010000238.1 GCA_947176615.1 uncultured Porphyromonadaceae bacterium | reverse complement strand
TTCTGAAATTATTACTGACAGACCTGATTATCTTCGATTGGCTGAATAGTTACTGGGCTGGAGTTTCGGTCCGGTGTGGAGAATACGCACTGCACCCCGGCTTCGATGAGTTTGTCATCAAAGCCGGGGTGCGGTTGGTTATCTGTTGTCCCTGCGGGGGCTTGCGGGAGCTTCCGCAGGGGGGAAGATGCGGGATTAGTCGATGGTCTCGTCAGCGGGGTAGCCTCCCATCTCGCGGATGGCGTTCTTCAGCATGACATACTGCTGGAAGAGGTGGTTGACGGGCACTTCGTCCTTGGTGTAATCGTGCATCGGGCTCTTGAGGAAGAAGCTCAGGAAGCGCTGGATGCCGTAGCGGCCGTCACGGGCGGCGAGGTCGCTCAGTAGCACGAGGTCGAGGCAGAGGGGAGCGGCGAGGATTGAGTCGCGGCAGAGGAAGTTGATCTTGATCTGCATGGGGTAGCCCATCCAGCCGAAGATGTCGATGTTGTCCCATCCCTCCTTGTTGTCGTTGCGGGGGGGGTAGTAGTTGATGCGGACTTTGTGGTAGTAACCGTTGTGGTCGTTGCCTTCGCCGCCGCAGTTTGCGCCGTAGAGGTCGGGCTGCTCTTCGGGAACGAGGATTGACTCCAGGGTGGAGAGCTTGGAAACCTCCTTGGTGCGGAAGTTGGCGGGCTCATCAAGCACGAGGCCGTCGCGGTTGCCGAGGATGTTGGTCGAGAACCAGCCGTTCAGACCGAGGCAACGGGTGCCGATGATGGGGGCGAAACCTGACTTGACGAGGGTCTGGCCGGTCTTGAAGTCCTTGCCTGAGATAGGCATGCCGGTCTTTTCGCTGAGTTCCCACATTGCCGGGATGTCGACAGTGGTGTTGGGTGCGCCCATGATGAAGGGTGCGCCTTCTGCCAGAGCTGCGTAGGCATAGCACATCGAGGGAGCGATGTTTTCCTTGTCGTCAGCCTTCATTGCGGCCTCAAGGTCGGCGAGGGTGTTGTGAACTTTTTCGTTGACGGGAACATAAACCTCGGTAGAGGCGGCCCAAAGCACAACCACGCGCTCAACACCGGTTTCTTTCTTGAAGTTGCGGATGTCTTCGCGGATCTGCTCGGTCATGTCCCAGCGGTCCTTGACAGTCTTGACGTTGTCACCGTCGAGACGCGAAGCGTAATTCTTGTCGAAAGCTGCCTTCATGGGGACAATCTTTACCAGCTCGTCCTTTACGGGGTTGATGTCTTTCTCTTTGAGAACCTCGCAGTTGATGGCGCTCTCGTAAGCGTTCTGGGGGTAAACATCCCATGCGCCGAAAACGATGTCGTTGAGGTCGGCAATGGGAACTATTTCGTTATAGGGGAGATATTTCTTTTCAGCACCGCGGCCGACACGGATTTTGTCATACTGTGTCATCGAGCCAACAGGCTTGGAAAGACCTTTGCGGGTCATCAATACACCTGTAATAAAAGTCGAGCTGACAGCTCCGAGACCTACGACGAGTACGCCGAGTTTGCCGGTGGCGGGTTTTACATTTGTTTCTTTCATTGTTTCGGTTTAATAATGAGATTTTCGTTATTGTTCTGTCTTTTGTTGAATCTTATTGGGATTTCGTTAATCCGCGCTGGGATTGTCGAAAAACGCGGTAAAAGTACTCCTAATTTTTGAATTGCAAAATTATTTTGAGTTTAAAAATCCCTTATTTATGCTAAATATGTTCAAAAAATAGCCAAATTAGCCAAAATAGGTGAAAAATATATCAATCTCCCTCCTTGTTTGTTTTCTGATGTTAACGAAGTATGCTCGCTTTTTACCCCAAAATTGCCTCAATGCTATCGTAACCGCTACACAACACCATGCAAGACTCCACCGCTGCTAACAACGCGTAAAGCATCTTTACGCACCCCCTCGGGGTGCACCCTCGCTTAACCCCATGTGGACACACATGGGGACCACCACACAGGAGGCACCAATGCACCTCGGAGAGGTGCCCCTTTGCGATGGTTGAAGAATCTTGTCAGATTCTATTGTGCGCGTTTTTTTCCCGTGGGTTGCGTCGCGCCGTAGCGCAATCCGGCCTCAAAAATGTATGTAATTGATTACCAGACGACTCAGGGTCGCGCTACGGCGCGATTCTACAAGAAAGGAAAGCATAGTATAGTAAACAGCAGTATGGACGCAATAAATCGCAATGTCACTAACTTAACGTCGCTGTCTATCGTCAGCGGCAGAGCCGCCGAATTACGCGGCATGGCCGCGTGTCAACGTTAGCCACATGCAACCGCGCCTTTAGGTGCGGGCAGCGTGTGGTCAATAGCACATATCTGATTTTACGGCTACATCGTAGCCGGTCTTGAGATGGAATGACCGGCTACGATGTAGCCGATTCCGGACAGAAAACGTAGAAATCCAAGCGGCGCGCACCCAAAGGCGCGCTTGCATGGGCCTAACGTTAAGGCGCGGCTACACCGCGCAATTGGCGGCGATGCCGCACCTGTTGGCGATGTTGTGAGCTGCATAGGGCGTTGTGACAGTTTTATCCATGCAATTATACCGTTAATCAGTGACATTGTGATGAATCGCGCCCGCAGCGAAGATGCTTAACGAAATTGCAAACTGAGCCCGCAGGGCGATATTGTGTTAAACCCCGTATGGAGCGGAGCGGAATGCGGGGAAAGGGGAAAAGGTGAAAAGGTGAAAGAAGCAGCTCTCTAAAGTCAGAGTCCGTAGGACGATGTGACGGTAATGAGGCGGTTACCATCACATCGCCCTACGGGCTCAGTTATTTTGGTCGATGCCGATACCCCTTTCCCCGCATTCCGCTCCGCTCCATACGGGGTTTAACACAACAATCGCCCTACGGGCTCAACGAAATTACCATTAAGTAAATAGCATTAAGTCGCGCCACGGCGCAACTCTACTACGGGGAACCTCTGATTCGGTCACAGACTTATAGTATCGTCAAGCCGCAGAGCGGCGGGGCCATGCCTTGGCATGGGGAGTGGAATATCTAAGGACTCATAACGTCGAAGACGTGGGCCTATGGTCGATATCATTGGCCCACGTCTTCGACGTTTTCTCATTTGTTTTTTTCTGTCACCGTGTCGAGATATGGGACGGCATCAATCTAAACACTTGAGCCCGCAAGGCGATGTAATGGTAATTAGTCTGTTGCTATCTCCTGCACGGAAATTTTTTATCAGCAGCACTCGGGCACGGTAACGTGTGCGACAGCGTTGGCTACTCTTTCAAGAGCCTCGATGAGGCATCGGCGCGGCGAAGCCACGTTGAAACGCATGAAACCTTCCCCTTCGGCGCCAAACATTGTTCCGCTGTTAAGAGCGATGCATGCGTCCTCGACAAAAAGTTTCACGAGCTCCTCCTGCGGCAGTCCCAGCTCGCGGCAGTCAAGCCATGTCAGGAACGATGCCTGCGGTCTCCACGGGTGGATCATCGGCATGTTCTCGGCGCAATATTCCTCGACCGCCTTGATGTTTCCTTCTATATAATCGGTGGCGGCATCAAGCCATTGCTCGCCGTTGTTGTAGGCCGCCTCGGTTGCGATGGTGGCGAAGAAAGTGGGTTCGCAGAACTCGTTGGCCTCCATCCAGTGATAGAACGGTTCGCGAAGATTCTTGTTTTTGACCACAATCCACGAGCTGACCATGCCCGGGATATTGAATGTCTTGGACGGCGCGCCCAGCGCGATTCCGACCTCGGCGGCATCATCGCTGACGGCGAGGAAGGGATAGTGGGGCCGGCCGTAAAGCACCAAGTCTCCGTGAATCTCGTCGGAAATAACCTTAACGCCGTATTTCCGGGCAAGCGACGCCACAGATTTCAGTGTTTCCTCGTCCCATTGTATTCCGGCGGGGTTGTGGGGGTTGCACAGAATCATCATCGCGGGATGCTCGGTGGCGAAAATCTGCTCCAGACCGTCGAGGTCCATGCGGTAGCTGCGGTCGTCGGTCTCGACCAGAGGGTTGTTTACCGCTACGCGGCCGTTTCCTTCGATGAGGATTTTGAACGGATGGTATACCGGCGGCTGAATGACGATTTTGTCGCCCGGGCGGGTGAAGAAGTTGATAATGTAGCCGATTCCTTTCACCACTCCGGGGCTGAACATGAGTTCCTCGCGCTCTACGGCCCATCCGTGGCGGCGGTCAAGCCAGCCGATAATCGACTGCCAATAGCTGTCAGGAACGCGGGTGTAACCGTAAATCGGGTGGCGCAGGCGCGACATGAGAGCTTCAGCGATAGAGCTGTCTACGGCAAAATCCATATCGGCAATCCACATGCCCGTAATGTCATCGCGGCCAAAAAGTTCCGAGAGGCCGTCAGTCTTCATTGCACCGCTACCGCGGCGGTCGATGGGGGAATCAAAATCAAATGTCTTCATGGGATGCATTATTTTTTGCAAACTTAGTGAAAAATTCCCGATTGTCGGGTTGTGAGACCCCGAAAAATGCAAAATAGATTTTATCTTTGTGCAAGAAATGCACCCGTTTAATGTTTTTTTGTTAATTTTGCGATATGAGACTTGTAATTCAACGTGTGAAACGGGCCGATGTCACCATCGGCGGAAACCTTCATTCTTCGATAGGAGCCGGACTGATGGTTCTTGTCGGCGTCGCTGACGGGGATGCCCCGGAAGATGCCGAGTGGCTTGCTGCAAAGACTGTGGCCATGCGCATTTTCAATGATGAGGCCGGGGTGATGAATAGGTCCGTTCTCGACTCGGGGGGCGATATTCTGGCCGTCAGTCAGTTCACGCTGAACGCCTCGACCCGCAAGGGGAACCGCCCGAGCTACATCCGTGCCGCCGGGCATGACATCGCCGTTCCGCTCTATGAACTGTATTGCGC
>CAMWRO010000237.1 GCA_947176615.1 uncultured Porphyromonadaceae bacterium | reverse complement strand
CCTTTTTAGGATATGTTTCAAGTGTCTCAAGGACATATTCACGCTTTTTCCATGCGTTGCCTGCACGGGAAGTGCCGCCCACTTCGGGGAGGGCAACAATTATTTTTCCGGTAATTTCCATTTTTACGTTATTTTGTACAAAAGTAGTCAATTCCGAGCGATAAACCAAGATTTGACGTGTTTTTATTTTTATTGTTTCTTTATTTCGCTGATTTAAACTAATTTTGTACTTCCTAAGAAATGCAACCGATGAAACGCTATATACAGAACCTTTTTCAGTTGATTTTGTCGCCCGGAAACGGCTGGGAGGACATTGCCAAAGGCAATGACAATCCCGATTCTCTTGCCGCGCGCGGGTTTTACCCGCTGATTGCCGTGGTCGGGCTCAGTGTGTTTTTCGAGATGCTTTACAAGAGCGATTGCACGTTTATCGGACAGTTTCTCAAAGGGATTGTCGAGTTCATGATGTTTTTCGTGTCCTATTTTATCGGAACGTTTGTGTTGTCGCTGTTCATCTCGTCAAGTGTCGGTGGAAAGGTGAACGAAAAGCGCAACAAGACGTTTGTTCTTTACAGCCTCGGGTTGCTGTCGTTCATTTCGATTCTCGTCAACTGCCTGCCGGTGACTACCGTAGTGCTGTTTTTCCTTCCCATATATGTGGCTATAATCATGTGGAAAGGAACCGCTTACATGGGTGTCGTGCCCGGCAAGGAAGGGGAATTTATGCTCATTGCGATTCCGGGCATAATCATCCCGCCTTATATTTTGTTATTTTTGTTTTCCCTCTTATTACCCTCTTGAAAAATGAATATAAAAGATGTCAATATAAAAAACAAGCGTGCGACGTTTGACTACGCGATAGGCGATACCTTTACCGCCGGACTCGTGCTGACCGGCACCGAAATAAAGGCCCTGCGGCAGGGCAAGGCAAGCCTTGTCGACACTTTCTGCTATGTGAACAACGGCGAGGTCTGGGTCAAGAACATGTATATCGCCGAGTATTTCTACGGCACCTACAACAATCACAACACCCGTCGCGACCGCAAGCTGCTGCTCAACAAAAAGGAGATTGCCAAGATTGAAAAGTCGGGAAAGGAGACAGGGTTCACCATTATACCCATGCGCCTGTTTATCAATGACCGCGGACTCGCCAAGCTGGTTATCGGTGTCGGGCGCGGCAAGAAAGAATATGACAAGCGTCAATCCATCAAAGAGCGCGAGGACCGCCGCTCGATGGCGCGGATGTTTGAGAAATAATCATTACTCTCTCACTGTTATTGACGGTGGTGCCGAAAAGCTTTCGGTCGCCGCCGTCTTTTGTTTTCAGCCGTCGGGCAAGGTCGGGGGCCGGGAGTGGGAAGTTGCGTGTGGCCACGTTGATGACAGGATAGCGTGCAGCGATGTTTTTTATCCCTTTTTTGTCAAACGGAACTATTTCCTCGATGACAAATTCATCTCCGGGGAAGTCATGTACCGGCACGGGCGAGTAGTAAAGATGAGTGTTGGTGTGCAGTTTGGCTACTCCGAAACGTGTGGAAAGCAGCTTGACGGCGCCGCTTTTCATGACGGCCGGGTATGGCTCGTAAAGGAATCCCCCCGCAGCCGGGAGGCCGAATGTGGCAATGGCGGCAGTTTCGTCGGCAGGGTCAAATGTGAACTCGTTCCGTCGGTTGTCGCCGAGCATAGTGATGCATGTTATCGAGCCGTCACCCGGGATGACGGTGACAAGTTCCTTGCACTCGTTGCGGGTGCCTATCAGGTGGGTGGACTGGGCGACAGGCAGTTCGCGGCGCACGGCGGCGATGTCGAGCATGGGGGATGCCTTGATGACAAGTCGCTTGCAGCGGGCGGTGAGCAGGCCGAGGCACGAGGTCACGTCGGGCGCGCAGTCGGAGAGGGCAAAGTGGCGTCCCCGGTTGTCGCGTCGCGCAGGGTCGATAAAGATCACATCGAAACTCTCGCCGGGATTTTCTTTCAGCCATCTGACACTGTCATCGTTGATGATGCGGACATTGTCAAGCCCGAGCACCGCCGCGTTGTGGATAATCTCGCGGGCCGTGACCGGGTCGAGTTCCACGGCTGTAACGTCGCAGCCCGAGCGGGCGAAGGCAAAGGTGTCGATACCGAGACCGCTTGTCATGTCAATGACGCGGTCGCCCGGTGAAACAAGGCGGCAATGTTCGCGGGCCACCACATCGGAAGTCGCCATCTCGGCAACGGAAAGAGACGGGAATCTGAAATCTTCGCAGGCCAGTGTGTCGGCGAGTTTCCGTGCGGTCTTGTGTCGGCACTCGGCCTGAAGAATCTCGTCCATCTTCCCCGCATCGCCGGCATATTTAAGTCTCAGCTTGTTGAAGTCCATAATTTCTAAAAGTAAACATACTCTAACATTATAGAACGGAAACAGAAGGGCAGAAAAATACTGTCCTTCTGTTTCTTTTCTCGTTATAAAGAATAGGGTTAGTCTACTTTATAAGCGGCGATTTCGGCAGGAGCGAAGTTTTTGATAAACTCGCTGTGCTTGGTCACTTCGGCCTGAGCGATGTTGCAGTAAACCTCGGCCGAGCGTGTGAAGCTCTCGGTGCGGTTGGCATCAAGCACGAGCAGATAACCCATGATGATGTTTCCTGCCATTTCGACAAGGCGGCGTGCCATGAAGTCGCCATAGGCGGTATCGTCGACCGAACCTACTTTCTCGACAGCCTCGGCATAGACGGCAGTCATAGCGATGAGGCGGTCTTTGAGCGCCTGAAGTTCAGGCTTGACGGCTTCGGCCTCATACTCGCGGATGAGCGAGAGGTAGGTGCCGGTGGTGACGTGGCGGATTGCCGCTACGACCTGCAGCTGGGTGGTGCCTTCGTAGATTGATGTGATGCGGGCATCGCGGTAGAGACGCTCGCAGGCATAATCTTTCATGAAGCCCGAGCCGCCGTGAATCTGAATGCAGTCATAGGCATTCTGGTTGCAGTATTCGCTGCCGAGACCCTTGGCAAGGGGAGTGAGCGCGTCGGCGAGACGGCTGTAATATTTGGATTCCTTGCGTTCTTCGGGAGTCAGAGAGCGTTCCTTGGCGATGTCGTCATAAATCTTGTACATGTCGACGTAGCGGGAGCAAGCGTAAAGGAGCGAGCGGGATGCGTCGAGCTTGGCCTTCATGACTGACAGCATTTCATAGACAGCGGGGAACTCGATGATGGCTTTGCCAAACTGCTTGCGGTCGCGGGCATAGGCGAGAGCCTCGCGGTAGGCGAGCTCGCTGACACCGACGCTCTGGGCGGCAATACCGAGGCGGGCACCGTTCATGAGGGCCATCACATACTTGATGAGGCCCATACGGCGGTTGCCGCAGAGGACAGCCTTGGCGTTCTTGTAGGTCAGCTCGCAAGTGGGAGAACCCTTGATACCCATCTTGTTTTCGATGCGGCGCACGTTGACACCGCCGTCGCGCTTGTCATAGATGAACATCGAGAGGCCGCGGCCGTCCTTGGTCCCGGCCTCGGAACGGGCGAGAACGAGGTGGATGTCGCTGTCACCGTTGGTGATAAAGCGCTTCACACCGTTGAGCAGCCATGTGCCGTCGGGTTGCTCGGTAGCCTTGAGCATCACGCTCTGAAGGTCAGAACCGGCATCGGGTTCGGTGAGGTCCATCGACATGGTTTCGCCCTGACACACGCGGGGGATGAATTTCTGTTTCTGTTCCTCGTCGGCAAACTCATAGATGGTCTCGGCGCAGTCCTGAAGTCCCCACAGGTTTTCAAACCCTGTATCGGCGCGGCTGACGATGTCGGCAGCCATGATATAGGGGGTGATGGGGAAGTTGAGACCGCCGTAACGGCGGGGCATCGCCATACCCATGAGGCCGGCCTTGCGGCAGGCATCGAGGTTTTCCTGTGTCTTGTCGGCGTAGATTACGCGGCCGTTCTCGACACGGGGGCCTTGGTGGTCGACATCCTCGGCATTAGGGGCGATGATGTCGCCGCAGATTTCACCGACAATTTCGAGAACTTTGTCATAGCTGTCCTGAGCGTCGGCATAGTCGAGGGGAGCGTAGTCATATTTTTCAGCGTCGGTATAGTCGCGTTCTTTAAGGGCGACAATCTTCTCCATCAGCGGATGGGTCAGATGGTGACGCAAATCGGGGTTGTCAGTATAGAAATTAGCCATTTTTATTTGGAATTCTTCTTGTAATACTTAATCAACTTGGGCACAACATCCTCGACATTGCCGGTGATTACATAGTCGGCGATAGTGTTGATGGGGGCGTTGGGGTCGTTGTTGATTGATATGATAATCGAGCTGTCCTGCATGCCGGCGATGTGCTGGATCTGACCCGAGATACCGCAGGCGATGTAGAGTTTGGGACGCACGGTCACGCCGGTCTGTCCGATCTGGCGTGCGTGTTCGGTAAATCCGGCATCGACAGCTGCACGGGAGGCGCCGACTTCGGCTCCGAGGGTGTTGGCGAGCTCAAAGAGAAGGTCGAAGTTTTCTTTGGAACCTACGCCGTAGCCGCCGGCTACGATGATGGGGGAGTTCTTGATGTTGATTTTCGACTTCTCGATGTGGCGGTCGATGATTTCCACAACGAAATCCTCGTCTTTGACATATTTAGCCGGGTCGAGGTTGACAACTTCACCCTTGTGGGCGGGATCGAATACCTCTTTCTTCATCACGCCCTCGCGCACGGTAGCCATCTGGGGACGGCACTCGGGGTTGACGATGGTGGCAACGATGTTTCCGCCGAAAGCGGGACGAATCTGATAGAGAAGGTCGGTATATTCCTTGCCGGTCTTGACATCCTTGTGGTCGCCGATTTCAAGCGACGTACAGTCGGCGGTAAGACCGCTGTGGAGGCACGAGCT
>CAMWRO010000236.1 GCA_947176615.1 uncultured Porphyromonadaceae bacterium | reverse complement strand
GATGAAAATGTGGCAGAGTTGATGGTGTATGTAGTCGAGGAATTGTGCCGCATGAGCGATTCGGGTTGGCTTAACGACACCACAGTGAACATCATTGTGAAATTTTTCAAAGAGACGCTTGAATATATTGCGCCGCGCATGTTGCTTGACTCCTGTCTTCCCCGTCTTGAACGGGCGATAGCGCTCATGCCGTCAAGAGATTCGTTGTGCCGATGCCTGACGGCGGCTCTTGACGAGTGGCGTGACGGCAGGGAGTGAGATTTATATCAACTCGCCATGGCATCAGGGTTGTCATCTTTAAGCACGTTGGTCAGATAGACGGTGAATACCGGAAACAGAATCAATCCTCCACCCGAGAGGATTACACTTAATGCTTTCCCTGTCGGCGTGACCGGCTCGATGTAGCAACCTACAGTTGTCAGGTTCATCATCGTCCACCACAGAGACGCCCAATAGGAGGTGACATCGGGATTGATATAGTGCTCCTCGACAAAAAACATCAGGCTGCCGAAGTACACTACCATAATAAGAACAATCATGTAAGTGGCAAACATGGATGAAATCCAGTTGGCGGCAGTCACACCTGTCACGATTCCAAGAACGTAGGCCGCCCGCAGCATCGGGATGAATCTCATAAGGTAGATTACTTCGGGAGGTAATTGAATGTGATAGCGGGAAACAATGTTAAGGTAGGGGATGGAAATTAGCAGGAAGAAAATATGTGTGGCTATATAGTGTTTCTTTCTGTCGGCAAAAATCCACTCGACAATCACATCAAGTATGAAGACTAAACAGATATAGAACTGGACTCGCAGATATGTGCGGTCGGCGATAAACGATATGTTTTGCAGCGTGTCGAGTGAAATCATCGCTACCATGACGATTGAAAGCGCGATAACGACAAGTCTCATCGTCGTGACAAGATGGTGTTGCCACGATTGTCGGTGGGAAGGAATGGTGGATGTGATGGCCGGAGTTTCCATTTTTTTTAGCGGAATTGAAACGTAGATATATTTTTAACATCCGGTGCTGCAATGAAGTTTAAGAGGTTGTTATTAAACAACCTCTTAAAACACATTGAAACCTTTTTGCCACTCTTTCCCTTTACCTTTGGCACAATTTTTGCTGAATTATGTGTATATTTGCACAAGAAACATGTTTTTTAGATGAAAGAAAGCATTTTACAAGATATAGAACGATTGCTGGGGGACGGGCGTACCACTGCCGCCCTCGACCTTGTAGCCAACAGCGCGCTCGGTCTCGGCATGTCACGCGAAATTGACCGTGTAGAGCGGTTGAGAGGCGATTATGAACTGATGACCCGTTATGCCCTTGACGGGTTTGACGACCCGGCGCGGGGTGATATGCTTGCGTCGATAGCCGGGCAGATTCGTGATGTGGCCGTGTCGGTAGAACGTGCCCGCAAGATTGATTCAGCCCCCACGTTATATTTCAATACGCTGCGTTACGAGCGCATGCAGTCTGACAGCGCTGTCAGCACTCTCATCATGCAGTACAGGCAGATAAATGACCGTCTCGCTATGGCAGCATTATCCGAGGATCCGAAACGGGCCTCGGAAACATTGTTAAAACAGTCAGAGGCAGCTGAAAAGCGTATTTTTAACCTCGTATGGATTACTTATCCCTTGACTGTTGATGATTTTTCGGCCATTGAAGGTGTATTTGACGATGCAGGCACACCGGAACATTTCAAGGTGTTACTTGTCTCGGCGGTGTTGCTCGGACAGCTGCATTATTATGACGAGCGCAGGCTCATGCTGCTTATGAATCTTTATGCTTCGGGACGTAAGAATGACCGTCTCGAAGTATATGCGCTCTGTGCGTTGCTGCTGTCGATGTGGAATGATCGCAACCGGTCGATGAGCCGTCGGCTGCTTGACCGCTTTGCGGCCCTGACCGAGTTGCCACAGTGGAACACTGATGTTAAAATGGCATTGATGCAGTTTATACGCACCCGTGACACCGATCGCATAAATCGAAAGATTACTGACGAAGTCATCCCCCGCATGATGGAGCTTGGCCCTGATCTGAAGAAGGCGATGGGAGACATAAAATCTCTTGAGGATTTTTCGCCCGAGGAAAATCCCGAATGGGAAGAGATTCTTGAGAAGTCGGGTATCGCCGACCGCATGAAAGAGTTGCAGGAGATGCAGGAAGAAGGCGCCGATGTGATGATGGCGACTTTTGGAAAGTTGAAATCATTCCCGTTTTTCAATGATCTGGCCAATTGGTTTATGCCGTTCCACACATCTCACTCAGCGGTAGCCGATGTCGTCGGCGACACGCTGGAAGGAGGACTGATTGCGCGGACGATAGCCGACTCGCCGGTTTTTTGCAACAGTGACAAGTATTCCGTAGTCCTTTCGTTGTCACAGATGCCTTCGGCACAACGCTCGATGATGATGTCGCAGCTCTCAGGATATGCCGAGCAGATTATGTCAGCGCAGCAAGCCACGCATCCCGCTACCCGTGAAGCGATTGCCAATGTATATGTAAAGGACCTTTACCGATTCTTCAAACTGTTCCGTCGCAGTGCCGAGTTCCCGAACCCGTTTGAATCTCCGGTAAACTTAATCGTGCATCCGATGCTGGCGGCTGTGTTTGACGACGAGGCTACCCTGAGTCTTGTCGGGGAGTTCTACTTCAAACGCCATTATTTTGATGATGCCTTCGAGATATTCGACAGACTGTCGTTTAAAATCCCCCCGTCGGCTCAGCTTTTCCAAAAAATGGGCTATTGCCTCCAGTCACGCGGTGACATCGAGGGCGCATTGAGATTCTATGAACAGAGTGAGCTGCTTAACGGAGACAGCAGGTGGACAATAAAGCGCATAGCCGCCTGCCACCGCGCGCTTGGCAATCATGAGTCAGCCGCTACTTATTATGAGCGTCTTGCGGTTATGACTCCCGACGACCTGTCAGTCTCATTGAACCTCGGACACTGTTATCTTGCCCTGCGTCGTTATAAAGAAGCGATGGCGCAGTATTACAAAGTAGAATTCCTCGATGACAAATCTCGCAAGGCACTCAGGCCTCTCGCTTGGTGCAATCTCTTGGCCGGCGACTATGACAAGGCGCGGCGATACTATGATGCGGTCTTGGCGGTTGACCCGGCACCGACTGATTATGTCAACGCCGGACATCTCCAGCTTGTAACCGGTCATTACCGCGAGGCTGTCGAGAGATATGCGTCGGCAATCGCGGCAATGAATTTTGATCACGGGAAGTTCATTTCGACATTTGACGACGATGTTAAAACCCTTTTCCCCTCCGGCATGGATAAGGTTATGCGCAATATTGTAATTGACAGTGCCATATCCCGCGCCTCAACATTGGGGACAGCCTACAACTCTAAAAAATAATTAATTTTACAATAATGAAATCAGCAATCGCAGCGACACTATCAACAGTTGCACTTATGACACAAGCACAAAATCCTTTTTTTCAAGATTTTACCGCTACGCCTCACGGAACCACTCCGTTTGACAAAATTTCGGTAACTGACTATGAGCCGGCTATTGACCGGGGAATCGAGTTGGGCCTTCAGGAAGTCGACGCTATTGTAAAACAGCGTTCAGTACCTGACTTTGACAACACGATTGTCGCCCTTGAGCGGTCGGGTAAGGACCTGAACCGTGTTCTCAATGTGTTTTATCCATTGCTCTCGGCATTGAGCGATGACGAAATGATGGGACTTTCAATGCGTGTGACTCCGAAACTTTCCGATTATCAGACATCCATCTCGCTGAACGAAGGTTTGTGGAACCGCATCAAGCAAGTCTATGACTCCCGTTCCAAGTTTAATCTGACACCCGAGGATTCCATGCTGTTGCAGACGACCTACGACTCCTTTGTCCGCAGCGGAGCATTGTTGCAGGGTGCCGACCGCGAGAAATATCGCAAGTTGTCGGCACGATTGTCAGAACTCACGACTCTTTTCGGCCAGAATGTGCTGAAAGAGCTGAACACTTACGAAATCTGGCTAACCGCCGATGACCTTGCCGGCCTGCCTGAAAGCTCGGTCGAGGCTGCTGCCCTTGCCGCTAAGGAGAAAGGGCGCGAAGGTGAATACCTTTTCACGCTTGCACAGCCGACCTATATGGCTTTCATGAAATACTCGTCACGCCCCGATCTCCGTGAGAAATTCTATCGTCTTTACAATGGACGCAACACCAAGGGGGAATATTCCAATGTCGAAATCCTCAAAGAGATTGCCACAACGCGTCTCGAACTTGCCAATTTGATGGGATTTGAGACATATGCCGACTATTCACTCGAACACACTATGGCTCAGACACCCGAAAAAGTTTATGAGCTGCTTTATCAGCTTAGGGATGCCTATCGTCCGGCACAGATTGCCGAGTTCAAGGAGCTGGCCGATTTCGCATCTAAACTCGAAGGAAAGCCGATGAAAATTAACCCTTGGGATTACAGTTATTACTCTAACAAGTTGAAGAACGAAAAGTACTCTTACAACGAGGAGGAACTGCGTCCTTATTTCGAGCTTAATAATGTTATTGACGGCGTGTTTGGCCTTGCGACCAAACTTTATGGCCTGACATTTGTCGAAAATAAGGAAATTCCGGTCTATCATCCCGATGTCAAGGCTTTTGATGTCAATGATAAGGACGGCTCATATCTCGGTGTGATTTACACTGACTTCTTCCCCCGCGACAGCAAGCGCCCCGGAGCATGGATGACCGGTTTTAAGGATGAGTTCTATACCGCCGACGGCAAGAGTTCACGTCCTCATGTGTCGATTGTAATGAATTTTACAAAGCCGACCGATTCAAAACCCTCGCTGTTGACCCCATATGAGGTATAGAACTTCCTGCATGAATTCGACCACGCA
>CAMWRO010000235.1 GCA_947176615.1 uncultured Porphyromonadaceae bacterium | reverse complement strand
TTTCAGTCAATGGAGGTGCCGGAGATGTCGTTGAAACGGGATGTGACAGCGGGGAGGAGGTCGAGAGGCAGGAACAGGGAGATGCGGCAGGTGTTGTCAAATTCCTGTGATGTGATTTTCAGGTTTTCGTTTTTAACGAGACGCATCACGTCGTTCATGGCGAGGTAGGGGAAGGTGACGGTGAGGGTTGTCATTTCTCGGCCTTCGATAATTGTCGCGGCCTCGATTGCCTGACGTGCGGCCTCGCGGTAGGCGGCGATGAGTCCTGACGTGCCGAGTTTTATACCGCCAAAGTAGCGCACGACGATTATGACGATGTTGGTTAGGTTGAACGAGTTGATTTGTCCGAGAATCGGTTTCCCGGCGGTGCCGGAAGGTTCGCCGTTGTCAGTCGACAGGTATTCGAGGCGGTCGGCTCCGATCATGTAGGCCCAGCAGACGTGTCGGGCGTCGTGATACTCGTTGGCCACGAGCGCGATTGTCTCTTTTGCCTCGGCAGCCGAAGAAACGGGGAAGGCAAATGAGAGAAAGCGGCTCATTTTCTCGCGGAAAACGGCCTCGGATGGTTGCTCGATAGTCAGGTAACGGGCCAAGTCAGGTTTAGGGTTTGGGTTTAAGGTTAAATATCGGCGGTTGCCCTAAAGGCAACCGCCGATATTTAAGAGTTTTAGATGATGAGCATTGCGTCGCCGTAGACACCGAAACGGTATTTTTCCTTGACAGCCTCGTTGTAGGCCTTCATGACGAGGTCGTAGCCTCCGAATGCCGCAACCATCATGAGCATGGTTGAGTAGGGGAGGTGGAAGTTGGATACAAGAGCGTTGGCAACGGTAAATTCATAGGGCGGGAAGATAAACTTGTTGGTCCAGCCTGAATAGGTTTTCATGTGGCCGCCCATCGAGACTGCACCGACGATGCCACGAAGAACCGAAGTGCCGACGGCACACACGCGTCTGCCGTTGTCCTTGGTCGTGTTTACAAGTTCGACAAGCTGCTCGTTGGCTTCCATTTCCTCGGAGTCCATGCGGTGCTTGGTGAGATCTTCGACATCAATCTCGCGATAGTTTCCGAGGCCGCTGTGGACGGTTAGGAATCCTTGCTGCACACCTTTTATTTCAAGGCGCTTGAGCAGTTCGCGCGAGAAATGCAGACCGGCAGCGGGAACAACCACGGCACCCTCGCGGGAGGCGAAGATGGTCTGATAGCGCTCGGCATCCTCGGGTTCGGGTTCGCGCTTGATGTAATCGGGGAGGGGGGTGTTGCCGAGTTTGTAGAGAGCCTCCTTGAATTCGTCGTGAGGACCGTCATAGAGGAAACGCAGAGTGCGGCCTCGCGAAGTGGTGTTGTCGATAACCTCGGCAACCATTGACTCGTCATCGCCGAAGTAAAGTTTGTTGCCGATGCGGATTTTGCGGGCAGGTTCGACGAGAACGTCCCACAGTTTGTTTTCGGCGTTAAGCTCGCGGAGGAGGAAGACCTCGATGCGCGCGCCTGTTTTTTCCTTGTTGCCGTAAAGACGTGCGGGGAAGACCATGGTGTCGTTGAACACCATCAGGTCGCCGTCGTCAAAATAGTTTATGATTTCTTTGAACACATGATGCTCGATAGAACCGTCGGCACGGTTGACGACCATGAGACGTGACTCGTCGCGCACAGGGGCCGGATGCTGTGCGACCAGTTCTTCGGGGAGGCGGAATTTGAATTGGGATAACTTCATGAGAGTTAATTTTTGTAGTTGCCGATTGCTACTGTATCGTTCTATATCCGTTAAAGATCGGCAGTTGTGATTATATTGTTTCTGATGATTTATTATTCGGGTTTTCGTAACCGTCGGGGAATGTGATGTCGACGGTGCGTATAAGCTCGATGGCGGCATCGACACTGAGGCATTTGTCAAGCCGGGCCTCACCGACTCGGGTGCGCTGCAATCCTATCAGGTGAGCGCCCGATCCGAGCGCCTCACCGATGTCGCGGGCAAGGGCGCGGATGTAGGTTCCCTTGCTGCAAGTGACATCGATGGTCAGCACCTTGGCGTCATCGTCGTAATCGACAAGGCGGATTTCGTCGATAACGAGAGTCTTTGGTTTCAACTCCACCTCGCGGCCTTTGCGGGCCATGTGGTAGGCGCGGTGTCCGTCAACCTTGCATGCCGAGAAGGCCGGGGGAATCTGCTCGATTTTACCTACGAATCGCGACAGGGTTTCTTCGATTGAACTGAGGGTGATATGGTCGGTGGGATAGGTCGCGTCAATTTCAGTCTCAAGGTCGAAGGATGGGGTGGTCGCGCCGAGTTTTATCGTGGCGATATATTCTTTTACTCCGGCTTGGAGCGAGTCGATCAGTTTGGTCGATTTTCCTGTCACGATGACCATCACGCCTGTGGCGAGAGGGTCGAGCGTGCCGGCATGGCCAACCTTGAATTTTTTCAAGTGCAGCCGTCGCAGCAGCGCGCCGCGCAGCCGCTTTACAACGTCAAACGATGTCCAGCCCAGCGGTTTGTCAACCCATAGTGTTTCTCCTGAAATGAAATCCATGACAGCCAATTACCAGATGAGACAAAGAATACCGGCAAGCACGCAGTAGACGGCAAACCACACGAGTTTGCCCTTCTTCACGATGTTGAGCATCCATTTGCAGGCGATGCATCCCACAATGAATGACGCGAGGAAGCCTATGACGAGCGGCAATGCGCCCACAGTCGCGGCGGGGTCGGTCACAACCTCGTCGGGGAACAGCATGTCTTTCAGATCGAGCAATCCCTTGCCGAGGATGGGGATAATCACCATCAGGAACGAGAATTGCGCTACTTTCTCGCGGTTGTCACCGAGGATGATGCCGGTTGCAATCGTGGTGCCCGAGCGTGAAAGTCCCGGAAGAACGGCGATAGCTTGGGCGCAGCCGATGATGAAAGCGTCGAGCCAGCTGATGTCACGGCCTTGTGGACGGCCGGGGTTCATGAGGGAGGGACGGGTGCGGGTGAAATAGGCAAAGGAAAGAAGAACTGCGGTAACAATCAGGCAGATGCCTACAACGGTGAGGTTGCCTTTGAAAAATTCCTCGACATCCTTTTGGAAAAAAGCACCGACAATGCCGACCGGAATGCACGAAAGTAGAATCTTGCAGACATAGAAAAACTTGTCGTCACGCTTGATTGTGAAAAATGACACAAGGAGGGGATAAAATTCCTTCCACAGGATGACGATGGTGCTTAAAACTGTTGCGACATGGAGCATGATGCTGAATTCGAGCGATGCGTCGGGGTCAAGTGACACTCCGAGAATCTGCTTGAATATTTCGAGATGTCCGCTGCTGCTAATGGGGAGATATTCGGAGAGACCTTGGATTATACCAAGGATAAGGGCGTCTAACCAATCCATTTTTATAGCTGAAAAAATGTGAGTCGTAAGGGGTTTAGTTCTCTGTATCGTTGTCTGATTTGCTTGCGGGTGCTTTCCACATTATCCCGACCCCCATGAACAGGAAGCCGAGGAATGTTATTGTGGGGCCGACAACGATGCGCCGTGTCGAGAAAATATCGGCGTCAAAAGTCTCGGTAGTTGTGCTTGATCCTGTCATGAGCAGGAAACCGATGACAATCATGGCACCAGCGATAGCCATGAGGATAAAGTTGATTTTCACCAAGGGCATTTCGCGACGGCTCTGCGTCTCCAGCGAGGCTTTGGGAGCCGCAGTGGGGCGGCGGGTGGATGTGGAACTCATTATTTTATCTTAGAAATTATATTTAAGTGAGTGTTCAAAATTATTTAATACATTCAAGTGAGCGCAATGAAGATGCTTTCGCCCTTGCTCATCAGTTACTCACTTAATGGAACATATCGTCATAGCTGCGGCGCAGATAACGGTTGGTGGCCATCAATGCCGCTATGAAGCAGATGATGATGCCGAGGATTATCATTGCCCCGAAAACCGGCAGGGCGGTCTCCCATGTTACGACTTCGCCGATTCCGCCCGAGAGGGAGCGGGTGTAATAGACGAGAGCGGCAGTGATTGCCGCAGCTATTATACCGGCCACGATGCCGTTGACAATGTTGGATGTCAGGAACGGGCGGCGGATGAACCCGTCAGTGGCACCGACAAGTTTCATCGTGTAGATGGTGAAACGTCGCGAGTAGACAGCTAAGCGTATAGTATTGAAAATCAAAACAAACGAGATAATCAGCAATGCGGCGGCAACAATCAGGAGCGAAAGCGTGACATTGGCCATCGTGGAGTTGACGGTGTCGATGACCTCGGCATGAATCTTGACCTCCACCACCTCGGGGAGCAACGTAATCGGCGCGACGATGGCGTCAAGACTGTCAGGCGAGGCGTAGGGCGCATTCACATGCACCTCCATTTCGGGAAAGAACGGATTGACATTGGCCAGTTCAAGAATATTTTCATCTTCCCCTATCATCTGCTGCCAGCGTTTCAGCACGACTTCGGGGGAAGCATAGTCGACCGACTTGGTTGACGGGGAGGATTCAATCCGTTTCTTGATGTTTTCAATCTGAGACGCTGTCAGGTCATCGTTGAGGATAACGACATACCCCATGTTTTCGCGTACATTCTGCGCGACATTGTGCATGGCGATACCCGTCAGTGCAGCGATACCGAGAATGAGCAGAACGAGAGCCACCGAAACTGTCGCAGTCGCACGGGTGCTGAACAAAGGGATGCTATGATGACGCTTTTTCTCCATAAATGTGAAATAATTTGCAAAATTAACACATTCTGTCCCCCTTGTCAATATTTTTACCTATAAAAAAATAAAAAAGACTGCGGGAAAGTGGTCAGTTTATCGCGGGAAAGCGGGCTGAGGGGTGGAGGATGTAGGTGCTGTCGGGGCCGGGGGTTACGATGAGCCACGAGTAGCCGCTGCCGA
>CAMWRO010000234.1 GCA_947176615.1 uncultured Porphyromonadaceae bacterium | reverse complement strand
CGCCTGAACACGGCAAGAGAACTGCTGCTGCGCAACCGCAAGACAACGGCCATGAACATCTCGGAAATCGCCTACGAGGTCGGTTTCAACGACTCCAAGTACTTCACTCGCTGTTTCACAAAGCAATTTAACGTCACCCCGTCATCCATATTGAATGACGAGCAAATTTAACCACCTTTTACAAAAATCCACCTTAAATCTCTAAAAATCCACCCCGCCCTATACCTTAAAAAGTAATTTTGCAAGGTTAACATTAATTAATACCAATTTGCTCTGCCGGTGAGGCTTCTGCCACCCGGTTCACCATAAAATTGACACCTAAATACAATTTTTTAACCTAAATTAATATCATTTTTGCAGTATGAAGACTACAAAGTGGATGCCCGCTACAGCTATGACGGCTGTCATCCTTCTCGGGGCTTCGGCTTGCTCGACCGACTGGGGTAAAATGGATCCCCCGGCCGGCGTTGCTGTTGCCCCTAAGCTGGAAAATGTGGCGACCTACGAGTTTGAGGACGAGAAACTCGACCCCATGATCTTCAAGACCCACGGTGTGACTGACGACGCTGTTCCCGCCCTCGCCGAAGACGAGCGGAAGGGCAACGTGCTGTCCCTTCCCGCCGGGGGATGGGTCGTTCTCCACAATCCTCTCAATCAGGTAACATGTCAGAAAGGCGCCTCCATGACATTCTGGATGAAACAGATTCCCTCTGTTGACGTTGCCGAAGACGGCACCGAGACTGTCGCGCCCCAAGACCTTGCCTCTCCCCTTTTCTCTTTCACCAACGAGAGTGGAAACGCTCACCTCAACTTCAGCGCCAACGGCTGGCTCGACTACTCCGCCCCCGACGGGGAATGGAGCGATAACAATCCTGCCGGCCTCGCTACCGGCTACATGCCGCAAGGCGAATGGAACTATGTGGCTCTGACTGTCCGTAACGACGGTTATGACCTCTATGTCAACGGCGAGAAGAAAGTTGTCAAGAATGTCGACGACTTTGACTGCTCCAAGCTGGTCGCTTTCATGAACTCGGTTCCCAACCTGACAATCGGTTCTGCCGATGCCACTCAGGACTGGATGATTGATGACCTCAAGGTGTATCGCAACGTGCTCACCGACAAGGAAATTTCCCGTCCCCGTCTGCCGGGCGACAATACAGGCGGTGACGAAGGTCCCGATTTGTCCAAATGGATTCTCGTGGGTCTCGAAGACAACACTACCGGTTTCTGGACAGCATTTTCTCCTTATCTCTCCCTGACAGGCGACGGTGAGATTCACTATGAGTTCTACAATTACACCGACGGACTTGAAAACTGGACCAACTGGCTTGCGGTAATCGCTACCGGCGAGCGCGGATGTGAAGGTTATCTCGAATACGCCGTAATCCGTGCCGATAACTTCGGCTGGGGTGCCAACTGGGAACAGGCAACCACAAACTGCGACTTCAACTTTGAAACTTTCAAGCAGGATATGCAGGGTGCCCATGTCGACCTGACTATCGAGCGATTTGGCGAAACGGTCACCTCCACCGCGATTGTCACCACTAAAACCGGAACAGTATATACATATAAAGTAACTATTCCCGGTATCACCAACCCCTCAATCACCACATGGCTGCTTTGCGAGCGTGCCCACCTCCTTCTCAACCCCGAAGGATGCTATATCGGCACCGCTTACCCCGACGGTCTTGCCGTGGGTAATCAGGACTGCTCGACCGGGTGGTGGAGCGCATGGACCCCGCTCAACAAGTTCAACGGCGACTTTGACAACTTCGGTGTCATTTTCACCAACCACAACACCGGCACAGGTGCCAACTGGAACAACTGGCTCCTCGTCTGCACCAACGGCAAGTGGATCGGAGAAGACGGATATTCCGAATATTTCGTTCTGCGTTCCGACGCTTTCGGATGGGGAGGCGCCTACGATGCCGAAGGCATTGTTTCCAACTTTGACTGGACTACCTATGTAGCCGACATGAAAGATGCCAAGTGCTGCGTTTACTTCAGCCGTTTCGGCGAAAACCTCACTATGGTAGCGCGTCAGACTACTGCCGACGGCCGCAAGATGCCCGAGTACCGCTACAATGGCATCATTCCCGACCCCGACCTCGGTATCTTCTTCACTATGGAGCTTGCTTGGCTCGAAATCCACAAAGTGGGTTACTTCCCCCTTATCAGCATGTCTCCCGAGAATTAATCGTATAACCTAAATCATCACAATACCAATCATGAACAATAAACGCAGTACAAAACCGGGCGCGTGGTCATCGCCACTACGCCTGCTGCTGTCGGCGATGATGTTCCTTGCCTTCTCGATAGGTGCCTCGGCACAGTCGTTGCAGGTAACAGGTACTGTCACTGACAATACCGGCGAGCCTCTGATCGGTGCCAACGTCATCGAGCAGGGTTCCCAGACCGGAACAATAACCGACCTTGACGGTAACTATGTCCTCATGGTAAAGGACGCTTCAAAGGCTGTCCTGACTTTCTCCTACGTCGGTTATGAAACCGTCAACGAGCCGGTCAACAACCGCAAAGTCATCAACGTCACCCTCGGCGAATCGGCCGAGATTCTCGACGAAGTCGTTGTCGTGGGTTACGGCCAGCAGAAAAAGGAGTCGGTTGTGGGCGCAATCTCGCAGATTAACTCATCCGACCTTCTTGAAACCCCTGCCGCCAACCTCTCGCAGGCTATCACAGGTAAGATTCCCGGCGTGATTACATCGCAGACCTCGGGTGCCCCGGGTGCCGACGATGCCTCAATCTTCATCCGCGGACGTGCAACCTTCGCCGGTGACGCGCAGCCCCTCATCCTTGTCGACGGTATCGAGCGTAGTTTCTCGCAGATTGCCCCCGACGACATCGAGACAATCTCGGTGCTGAAGGATGCGTCGGCTACCGCAGTCTACGGTGTGCGCGGTGCCAACGGCGTCATGCTCATCACCACCAAGCGCGGTAAGGAACAGCGCCCCGTCGTGTCGCTGACCGCCAACTGGCAGTGGCAGACCCCGACCCGCAAGGATACATACCTCAATTCCTATGACAGCGTGACTCTGCTCGAAGAAGCCCTCGCCAACGACGGCCTTCCCTCGCAGTACTCATCGGCCGACCTCGACATGTACCGCAAGAGTGTCAACGGACAGCTCAGCGGAGTGGACGCCCTCCTCTACCCCAATGTCGACTGGTATGACGAAATCCTCCGCTCGTCGGCCCCCGCACAGCGCTACAACGCCAACGTGCGCGGCGGCACAAAACGCATGCGCTACTACGCGTCTCTCGAATACTACAATCAGGAGTCTCTGTTCAAGAACCTCTCCAACGACCCCTACGGCAACAGCTCATCTCAGAACTACCGCCGTTATGCTTTCCGCGCCAACGCCGACTTCTTCCTCAGCAAGGATTTCACCGTTTCAGTCAACTTCGGTACCCGCTTTGAGGAACGCCGCGGTCCCAACTCCAACGAAAGTGCCAACTATTCCAATGCGTTCTACCAGATGAACCACACCCCCGGCTGGATTTTCCCCGTGGCCTATCAGGTTCAGAACGGTGACGAAATGAAGACCCTCTATGGCGGCTCGTCGCAGTATCAGCAGAACATCTATGCCACATTTGCCGACGCCGGTTACACCAAGGGCAACAACACCATCAACGAGACCAACCTCATCGGCGAGTACAAGCTCGACTGCGTGACCCCCGGTCTCTCGGTGCGCGCAATGGTATCGTTTGACTACGAGAACTACCACATCAACAACTACACCAAGTCGTTTGCCACCTACGAGCTCAACGACCGCGACAACTACGAGTCAATCGACGCTTACAACAAGTTCAATACCGACGGCCAGCTCACAGCCAACGCCGGTCACTTCACTGACTACAAGCTCTACATCGAGGGTCAGGTGAACTACCGCCGCACATTCGGCAATCACGACGTTACAGCAATGGTCCTCTACATGCAGAATGACCGCCGCTACAACTCAGACCTCGCCCGCCGCTATCAGGGTGTCGTCGGTCGTGTGACCTACGGTTACGCAGGCCGCTACCTCGCCGAGTTCAACGCCGGCTACAACGGCTCGGAGAACTTCCAGAAAGGCAAACGTTTCGGTTTCTTCCCCTCCTTCTCGGCCGGATGGCGCATCAGCGAGGAAAAATTCATGGAATCGACCCGCGACTGGCTCTCCAACCTGAAACTCCGCGCATCCTACGGTCAGGTCGGTAACGACATCTACCGTGTCAACGGTGTCGACCAGCGTTTCCTCTATGAGCAGAAATGGTCTCAGCTCAACAATGACTACTACTTCGGCATCAACGGCCAGCAGGGTATCTTTGAAGAGCAGTACCCCAACTACGGTGTGACTTGGGAACGTGCCAACAAATACAACGTCGGCCTCGAATTCGGATTCCTCAACAGCCATCTGACAGGTAACATCGACTACTTCTACGAAAGCCGCAACAACATTCTGACCGAGTTCCAGACCCGTCCTCTGTGGTTTGGCGTTACATCGGCTGCCGGAAACCTCGGCAAGACCACCAATGAAGGTTTTGAAGTGGAACTCCACTACAACAACTCCATCGGCAGCGACTTCAACTACAATGTCACCGCCACCTTCTCCCATGCCAAGAACAAAATCACCGCTATGGACGAACCTGCCGGAAAGACCTCTTACCGCAAGCGCGAGGGTCATCCCATCGGCCAGTACTTCGGTCTCGTAGCCGACGGTTTCGTTACCTCGGCCGACCTTGCCAACCCCGACTTCCCCCGCTCGACATTCGGCGACGTTCAGGTCGGAGACCTCAAGTACCGCGACATGAACAACGACGGCTTTATCGACGAGCGCGACGAGACTTTCATCGGTCTCAGCGACCTCCCCGAGAATACCTACGCACTATATCTATTCGCCAACTGGAATTGTATCGGCCTGAGCC
>CAMWRO010000233.1 GCA_947176615.1 uncultured Porphyromonadaceae bacterium | reverse complement strand
GTGGTGACCGATTTATCCATGTATGAATTTCTTCGGAACTGTTGCGTTAAGTTAGCGACATTGCGATACATCGCGCCCGCAGCGAAGACGCATAGCTCGCTATGGGGGCCATCACCATCCCGTCGAGGAAAAATTCAGTCAGTCACAGCTGTTTTTACCCTTATAAGCACATTTTTCGCCGCTTTTTGTAGCTTATTTGATTTTTTTGTTTTAAATTTGGCACTGGTAACTGAAAATGAAAACACGATCGCCCTCCTGTCGATGGATGCGACCGTGTTTTTATCTCCTGTCACCGGACTAATCTACCCCGAAAAACTTAAACTAAGTATTAATTCATTTTATATTGTTTATGAGACTAAAACTGTTTCTGCTATTGCTGCTGACGGCCGTCCTTCCGTCGTTGGCTCAAAAGACAGGCGTAGCCGGTACCGTGGTCGACTCCAACACGGGCGCACCCGTGGGCGGTGCCACGGTAATGCTCAGCGGTCAGAGTATTTTCGTTACAACCGACCCCTCGGGTGATTTCCGCATCAGCAACGCGGCTCCCGGCGGTGACGAGATTCTGATTGCCGCCTATGGCTACAACGACTCGTCGATTCCCGTAGACATCGTCTCGGGACAGATTACCGACATGGGGACAATCCGACTCATCTCTACCGACCTCAACAACGTCTTCTATGAAGACCAGCAAGACATGTACTTTGACCAGAACATCCTTGAAGACGAGGAAGGAAACGCTCAAAGTATCGCCGCACTGACCGGCGCATCGGACGACGTTTACTACAACGCCGCGAGCTATGATTTCTCGGCAATGCGTTTCCGCATGCGCGGTTACAACTCGGAATACCAGCAGACCTACATCAACGGCATCTCGTTCAACGACCTTGCCCGCGGACGCTTCAACTACTCCACCCTCGGTGGCATGAACCGCGCTTTCCGCGACAAGACGACCGCGATAGGACTCGGCGCAGCCGCTTTCGGTTTCGGCGACATCGGCGGCTCGACCAACATCAACACCCTCTCGTCGGCCTACGCACCCGGATTCAACGGCTCGGTTGCCTACACCAACTCCAACTATATGCTCCGCGCTATGGCGATGTATTCAACCGGCCTGAGCAAGAGCGGATGGGCATTTACCGTATCGGCTATCGGACGATATGCCAAGGAAGGCGTCATCGACGGAACTTTCTACAACTCGGGCGGCCTGTTCATGTCGCTTGAAAAGGTATTCAACGACAAGCACTCGCTCAACCTGACCCTGTGGGGAGCACCGACCCAGCGTGCCACCAACTCACCCACTTATCAGGAAGCCTACGACCTTGCCGACAACAACCTCTACAACCCCAACTGGGGATGGCAGGACGGCAAAAAACGCTCGGCCAAAATCGTGGAGACTTTCGACCCCACCGCCGTGCTGAACTGGCTGTGGAAACCCAAGAAAGGGACAACCCTCAACACCGGCGCGGCAGTGCGCTGGGTCAACTACTCGACATCGGCCCTCAACTGGTACAATGCCGCCGACCCGCGTCCCGACTACTACCGCTACCTCCCTTCCTATTACAAGGATGACCCCGAAGCCTACGAGCTTTACACCGAGCTGTGGCACACCGAGTCGTTCCGCCAGATTGACTGGGACAACCTCTACCGCACCAACGAAATCAACCGTCTCGAAGGACGCGGCGGAAACCCCGACAACACAAGCTCCTCCTACATCCTCGAAAACCGTCACAGCAACCAGTTCAACTTCATCTTCAACTCGTTGCTCAACCACCGCCTGACCGACTACATGACCCTTCAGGCAGGTGTGTCGCTCAACTACACCCGCGCCCACTACTACAAGACAATCCGAGACCTCCTCGGCGGCGACTACTGGCTCGACATCGACCAGTTCTCGGAGCGCGACTTCCCTGACAACCCCCAGATGCTCCAGAACGACCTCAACAACCCCAGCCGCCACGTCGGCAAGGGCGATACATTCGGCTATGACTACTACATCAACGCCGTTCAGGCTACCGCTTGGCTGCAGAATGTCATCAACCTCCCGCAGTGGGACATCAACTACGGCCTCAAGATGAGCTACACCCAGTTCTTCCGCGACGGCAAGATGCGCAACGGACGCGCTCCCGACAACTCCTACGGCAAGGGTGAGACCCACCGCTTTGACAACGCCGCCATCAAGCTCGGCGCGACCTACAAGCTCGACGGACGTAACTTCTTCATGGCCCACGCGTCCTACGAGACACGCGCCCCCCTCTTTGAATATGCCTACATCTCGCCCCGCATCAAGGACACCGCCATCGACGGCCTCGAAAACGAGCGTATCCTCTCGGGCGACCTCTCCTATGTCTGGAACTACCGCCGTTTCCGCGGCAGCGTGACCGGTTTCTGGACCGACATGTATGACCAGACCGAGCGCACATCGTTCTACGATGACCAGTACTCGACCTTCATGAACTATGTCCTCAAGGGTGTCCACAAGCGCTACAAAGGCATCGAAATCGGCATGGCCTACAAGGTTACCCCCTCGGTTACTGTCAGCGCCGCCGGTACATTTGCCCGCTACCAGTACAAGAACCGCCCCACCGGCGTGCGTTCCTATGAAAACGGCATGATGCCCGATACCGCACAAGTGGTGTATCTGAAAAACTTCTATGTCGGCGGCACGCCCCAGACAGCCGTCAACATCGGCATCGACTGGGCCGCTCCCAAGTCGTGGTTCTTCAACATCAACGCGACTTGGATGGATGACGCCTATGTCAACCTGTCGCCCATCCGTCACGAGGCTCTCCCCAACCTGTGGCAGAAATATCCCGATCAGGCAACCCTCGAAGCTAAGATGGCAGAACTCGCCAGTCAGGACAAGCTCAACGACGCATTCCTGCTCAACGCGTCGATCGGCAAGGTGGTCTACATCAACCGCAAGGTATCGATGAACTTCAACCTCAACGTCGACAACATCCTCAACAACCGCAAGGTGATGACCTACGGCTACCAGCAGGGCCGCTTCGACTACACCAACTATGACTCCAACAAGTACCCCAACAAGTACTCCTATGCACAGGGCATCAAGGTCTACTTCAACGTTGGTATCCGTTTCTGATAATTTTTCATCAAAGAATTCACAGCAATGAAACTACATAAATTTCTGATGGCCGTGGCTCTTGTTGCCGGAGCGGCAACCATGACGGGATGTGACGACGATTTTGACCGCCCGCCGGTCATCGTCCCCGAAGCCACCATCGAGGCCAACACAACTATCCTCGAACTCAAAGAACAGTACTGGCAGGGCACGACCTCTGACTTCCTCACCACCATCGGCACGACCGACACCGGCGATCATGTCATCATCGGCGGACGCGTCGTTTCCTCCGACGAAGACGGCAACATCTACCAGCGCATCGTGCTTGAAGACGAGACTTCCTCTATCTTCGTGCGCATCTACTCGACCAAGCTGTTCGAGTCCTACCAGTATGGTCAGGAAGTGCGCATCGACGTGACCGGCCTCCTCATCGGCACCTACCGCGGACTGATGATGATCGGTGTCGACTATAACGGCTCGGTCGGCGGCATGGACCTTAACGTATTCCAGCAGCGCGCTCAGGTCAACGGCCTCCCCGACAAGGCTGCAATCCCGCAGTATGTCACCACAATCTCCGACATCAAGTCTTATCTGACCGACCAGACCCAGCTCATGACATGGCAGTCGCGCCTCATCACGCTTGAAAATGTCGAGTTTGTCGGCGGCGGCAGCGAGATGTTCGGAACACCCGGCGCGGCCAACTACACCACCCGTCAGCTCAAGGATGCCGAGGGCAACACTCTCGACATCTCGACAAGCAACAAGTGTACATTTGTCAACCTCCTGATGCCCAAAGGCACCGGCACTGTCAACGCCATCCTCTCCTACTACGGCTCCAACTGGCAGCTCGTCTTCAGCGACCCCGAGACCGACTGCACAGGGTTCACTTGGGTTGATACCCCTGAGAAACCCGACGTTCCCGCCGACGGTGGCGACGGCTCGGCCGAAACTCCCTTTACCGTTCAGGCTGTTCAGGCAGGTGCTGACGGAACAGGCAAATGGGTCACAGGCTACATCGTAGGTTTCATCCCTGACAAATATTATGATCAGGCTGTCTTCGGCACCGAAGGTGCAATCAACACCAACATCCTCCTTGCTCCCGCAGCCGACGTTACCGACGTTGCCGCATGCATCCCCGTCGCTCTTGTCGGTGACCTCCGCAATGCTGTCGGTCTCGGCGGCCATCCCGAAAACCTCGGCAAGCAGGTGACAATCTACGGCGACTTGGAGAAATATTTCGGCCAGCCCGGTCTGAAAAACACCTCCGTCTATGCTTGGGGCGACAAGGGCGGCGAGACTCCCGACGTTCCCGACACTCCCACGGGCAATGTCCTCTACTCGGCCCTCGGCGAGACTGATGCCACTATTGACTGGGACATCGACGCTGCTACCGGCGTCTGGTCGTGGAAAGAATATAGCGGAAAGCACTACCTCAATGCAAGCGCCTTCGGAAACGATGCCGCCATCGGTGTTACCACCTACGCTTTCTCGCCCGTAATCGACCTTACCGCAGCCAAGTCGGCCAAAATGACATTTGACCACGCCGCCAAGTTCCAGACAACCCTCCGCACACTCTGCTCGGCAGCCGTGCGTGAAGACGGAGCCACCGACTGGACCGAACTCGCTATCCCCACATGGCCCGAAGCCGGTTCTTGGACTTTTGTATCGGCCGGTGAAATAGACCTTTCGGCCTATGCCGGAAAGAAAATCCAAGTCGGTTTCAAATATGGTTCTTCGACCGACGGTGCCGACACTTGGGAAATCAAAAATCTCAAAATCACCGAGTAATCCCTTCTAATTAACAAAGATTTATGAGAAATTTCAAAGCATATATGACCCTGCTCGCAGTCTGCGCACTCTCTCTGACTGCAGGTCAGGACGACTTCGAT
>CAMWRO010000232.1 GCA_947176615.1 uncultured Porphyromonadaceae bacterium | reverse complement strand
TTGCCGCGCTGGCGGCGAGGTCGGCTATGGTGCGGGCCACTTTGAGAATGCGGTCATAGGCGCGGGCGCTCATGTCCCACTTGGTCATCGCTTCGCGCAGGATTTTCATGCATTCGCCCGACAGCGGAGCATGGAGGTTGAGCAGACGGGTGTTCATCTGCGCGTTGCAGTGGATGCCCTTCTCGCCTGCAAACCGCTTGGCCTGTATCTCGCGGGCGGCGATGACACGAGCGCGTATCGCCTCGCTGCTTTCCCCTTGGCGGGCCGACGACAGTTCCTCAAACGGAACCGGGAGAATCTCCACCTGCAGATCGATGCGGTCAAGCAGCGGCCCCGATATGCGGTTCATGTATTTCTGAACCTGTCCCGGCGCGCAGATACACTCCTTGGTGGGATGGTTGTAATAGCCACAAGGACACGGGTTCATACTGGCCACGAGCATGAACCCCGCAGGGTAGTCAATGGTATATTTGGCACGGGCGATGGTGATGTGGCGGTCTTCGAGAGGCTGGCGCATCACTTCGAGTACCGATCGCGAAAATTCAGGAAATTCGTCGAGAAACAACACCCCGTTGTGGGCGAGGGAAATTTCCCCGGGAACCGGGTTGGAACCTCCGCCGACGAGGGCGACCGGGGAGATGGTGTGGTGGGGCGAGCGGAAGGGGCGGCGCGTCATCAGGCGTGAGCCGCTCTTGAGTTTTCCGGCCACCGAGTGTATTTTGGTCGTTTCAAGGGCCTCGGCCAGTGTCAGCGGGGGCATTATGGTGGGCAACCGCTTGGCCATCATCGATTTTCCTGCCCCGGGAGGACCGACGAGCAGGATGTTGTGACCGCCCGCACATGCTACCTCAAAGGCTCTCTTTACCGATTCCTGACCCTTGACCTCGCTGAAGTCGACATCAAAGACTGCGGCCGCGCGGTTGAATTCCTCGCGGGTGTTGATGACAGTCGGTGAAAGCTGCATGGTGCCGGTCATGAACCCGACGACCTCGGCAAGCGACGACACGCCATAGACGTCGAGATTGTTGACCACCGCTGCTTCCGAGACATTGTCGCGCGGCACAATCATACCCTTGAAACCGAGCTCGCGCGCCTTGATTGCCATCGGCAGCGCGCCGCGCACCGGCAGCACCGACCCGTCGAGCGACAATTCGCCCATAATCATGTAGCGGTCAAGAGGTTCGGTACACTTTATCTGTCCCGATGCTGCGAGAATGCCCAAGGCGATAGGCAGGTCATAGGCCGCTCCCTCTTTCTTGACATCGGCCGGTGCCATGTTGATGACCACGCGGGCGCGAGGAAATTTCAAGCCGCTCTGAGTGATGGCCGACAAGACGCGCTGGTAACTCTCTTTGACAGCCGTGTCGGCGAGTCCGACGAGACAGAACATGGCACCGCTCTCGACGGCTACCTCAATGGTGACAACGATGGCGTCAATGCCTTGAACGGCAGCTCCGTAGGTCTTTTCAAGCATGTTGACAGATAAAAATAATAAATAAAAAAGGACAGATGATAACAGATGACAGATAACAGATAAAAAATAACAGATTGCCTTGGAGGCACAGAATTTCTTATCGGTTATTTTTTATCTGCTATATTTTATTTTTTTCACCGCTTGTGTTATCGACGAGCCGCGATAAACTTGGTGAGAAGTGGAGTCAGTGACGATGAAGAAGGGAGTGCGCGGGATGGCGAGGCTGCGGATAGCGGGACCCGCCGCACCGCCGGGAGTCCACGCCTGCATCCATGTCGCACTGTCTTTTTCTATCGAATGCCGCCAAGTCGCGCTGTCGCGGTCAAGCGATATTTCAAGAATGGCGAGACGGTGCTTGTCGGCACTGTCGCCCAGCGCATGAAGGCGCGAGGTTATCGAGTCGTTTTTGCGTCCCGACACAAAGACAAGCAGGCCATAGGACTGGTAGGAAGGGAAAAATTTGGCGATAGTGTCGCGACCACACCACAGTGTCATCGGTTTCACCTCGCCACGCGCCGACGACATAATCTGCTCGGCCGTAACGGTTGAAAAATTCTGTACCAGAGAGACCGGCCGGGCCTCGGGGGCGATGAGGTTGAGCAGCGAGTCGGCAAGAATCTCATAGCCCGGCGCGTGAAACCGCGTTATGAGCAATGCGGTTGATGATACGCAGTCAGGGTGTGAGGCAATCTGCGCCGCCACGAGGCGGTTGACGGCGGCGATGTCGCCCGAAGCGATTATCGAATCGTTGGCGCGGACAAAGTCGGCCATGTCGCGCGACGTATCGTTGCCCTTGATGGTTATGTCGCGAGGATTGTCAAGTTTCATTTTGACGTTAATGGTCTCGCCGTTGGAAACCACCGCGCTGAACAGCGGTTCGTGGTCAAGGGTGAAGACCTCGACGAGCGTCGGGTCGGGAGAGTCCCCCTTAAACGTCACTTTGCCGTCAGAAGGGTGTCCCGGCACCTTGCGGATGTTGCGGTTGCAATAGACCATTTCGACACCGCGTGACCCGAGGCCCTCGATTTCGCAGTTGACGGTAAATTCATCCTTGTTGCCGCAAGCCGTCAGCGTTATCGCAGCAACTATATAGAACAGATTTCTTAAAATACTCATAACTTGGAAAAATAGGGTACTTAGATATGCAAAGTTAGCTATTAATTCCTAAAGTTTACTTATCTTTGCCACGGATTATGGAACGATTCTTCAAGATATTGGCCGTTATGGTTGTCGCGCTCGCCGGTGCGGTGTTTTCCGCATCGGGACAGATAGTGTCTGACAATGTCGGCAACGTCGACAGCGACAGTATCCGTCAGGCATTTGACAAGGGGCCTTATTTCGGACTGTACAAAGACAATTATTTCATCTTCGGTCCCGCGATAGGGCAGCGCATCACCAAGGAAAACACCAATATAAAGTTCCAGATCTCGATAGCGCAGCGACTCACGCGCAGCACCCTGCCGCTGGGAACCTACCTGTTTCTTTTCTATACCCAGAAGTGTTTCTGGAACGTGCTTGAAAACTCAATGCCGATGACCGACCTCAATTTCAATCCCGGTATAGGACTGACCAAGCCGCTGTTTGTCAAAAACCGGTTTGTCGGAAAGGTCAACCTCGTGCTTGAGCATGAAAGCAACGGACGCGACGGGGTAGAATCGCGGTCGTGGAACAAAGTGTCGCTCGGAGGCAGCATCATGATTGACCCCCGCATAACCGTTCACGGAAAATTCTGGATTCCCATAGTCGACGGGCAGAACAACCGCGACATCCTTGACTACTGCGGCATCTATCAGGTCGGGACATCATTCATGTCGACCAATTCGCGCTGGGGCGCCTCGGTCATCCTGACCAAACGCCGCGGCTGGAAACAGAACTTCAACACAGCCCTTGAGTTCAGCTACCGCATCTTTCCCCGCGACAACCAGTATATCTTCGTGCAATACTACAACGGCTACGGCGAGGGCCTCCTTGCCTACAAGGAATTCCATTCCCAGCTCCGCGTCGGCATCGTCATCAAGCCAAAACTTTTCAGCGATTATTGACGAGAAAGGGAAAGATATATTTTTTGTCGTCGATAAAATGTTAGCTTGAAAAAATTTGGAAATACACGGGGGTTGTTGTATCTTAGCGGTTATAATTGAAAAACCTACTGTTATGTCAGAGAAAAACCATAGATATTGCGTGATAATGTGTGGTGGTGTCGGAAGCCGTTTTTGGCCTTACAGCCGTGCTGACCGTCCCAAGCAGTTTATTGACTTTTTCGGCACGGGACGCACACTGCTGCAGATGTCCTACGACCGCATTCTCCCCGTCGTTCCGCGCGAGAATGTGATTGTGGTCACCAACGAGCGGTATGCACCGCTTGTAAAGGAGCAGCTCCCCGACCTTGACCCCTCCAATATCCTGCTGGAACCGGCGCGCCGCAATACCGCTCCCTGCATTGCTTGGGCGGCATACCACATCATTGCCCGCGACCCCGAGGCTTCGATGATTGTAACCCCGAGCGACCACCTGATTACCAACGAGAATGTCTTTGAACATTGCGTCCTGACCGGGTTTGACTTTGTGGAGCGCAACGACGCTCTCCTGACATTCGGCATCAACCCCACGCGTCCCGAGACCGGCTACGGATACATCCAGATCGGCGAAGAAGCCGAGCAGGGTATCCTGAGGGTAAAGACTTTTACCGAGAAACCCAACCTCGAACTGGCAAAAGTGTTTCTTGAAAGCGGAGAGTTTTTCTGGAATTCAGGCATCTTCCTCTGGAAGGCATCCACTATAATAGAGGCGATACACAAGTATGTTCCCGACCTCGCCAACCTGTTTGACTATGGAAAAGCCGACTTCGGAACCCCTGCCGAGACAGCCTTCATCGACGCCAACTTTGCATCGAGTCCGGCGATTTCAATTGACTTCGCTGTAATGGAGAAGGCCGACAACGTTTATGTCCAGTGTGTCAGCTTTGGGTGGAACGACCTCGGCACATGGAGCGCGCTCTATGACAATTCGCCCAAAAACCGGGATGCTAATGTCACTCAGAACTGCAAGGTGCTTGCCTACGAATCCACCGGCAACATCTTTGCCGTCAGCGGCGACAAACTCGTTGTCGTGGACGGACTCAAGGATTACATCATTGCCGATGCCGGCGACGTGCTCCTGATATGCCCCAAGAGCGAGGAGCAGCGCATCAAGCTCATGGTCAACGACGTCAAGCTTTCCTACGAGGACCGCTATCTTTAATAACAGCATCCCCCACCGATTTACAGGAGAGTGTCGCAAAACTCGATAATCGCATCGAGATGTAATGTGGCGCAATAGCAATCTGACAAGATTCTACGCATGTTTCCGTGGGTTGCGAAACCGTTCTTTTTTGCTCTGAACCTCAACCGAGACCCCGACAGTAGTCGGGGTTTGTTGTAAATAACCGATTATCAGCGGATTACACACGCCCCGTCGGTAGTCAATTTTTAATCAAATGTCGGCACACCCGTAGGCACAGTA
>CAMWRO010000231.1 GCA_947176615.1 uncultured Porphyromonadaceae bacterium | reverse complement strand
AACTGAAAGATGCTACCACTTTGGATTAACATTTGTTATTAAACAACCTCTTAATGAGCGTCAAGCCAGTTGGAGGCGATGCCCGCTGAGACTTCGAGCGGCACGGCACCGTGGTAGGCATCGGTCATATTGGTGATTACGAGTGACTTGACTGTTTCGAGTTCGTCGGGCTTGATGTTGAAAATCAATTCGTCATGAACCTGCATTATCATGCGTGATTTCAGGCCGCGTCGTTCCATTTCGTTGTAAATGCGCACCATTGCCACCTTTATGATGTCGGCAGCCGAGCCTTGGATTGGGGCGTTGACGGCGTTTCGCTCGGCATAGCCTCTCACGACCGAGTTGCGCGAATTGATGTCGGGCAGATAGCGTCTGCGTCCCATGCGGGTGGTTACATATCCCTGCTCGCGGGCCGAGACGACGGCGTTGTCGAGATATTCGCGGATGTGGGGATAGGTGGCGAAATATCCGTCAATCAGTTTCTTGGCCTCGGCGCGGGAGATGCCGAGCCGTTCCGACAGTCCGAAAGCCGAGATGCCGTAGATGATGCCGAAGTTGGCGGTCTTGGCGTGGCGGCGCTGGTCGTCGGTCACATTTTCAAGGTCTTCGTGATAGATCTTGGCTGCGGTTACGCGGTGGATGTCGGCTCCCGAGTTGAAGGCGTCAATCATGTCGCGGTCGTTGCTGAGGTCGGCGATGAGGCGCAGCTCAATCTGGGAATAGTCGGCGCTCATGAACAGGTCGCCCGGGTCGCTGATGAAGGCGCGGCGTATCTCGCGGCCGTCGTCGGTGCGTATGGGGATGTTCTGTAAATTGGGATTGGCCGACGATATGCGGCCTGTCGCGGTGACGGTCTGATTATAGGAGGTGTGAATCTTGCCTGTCACCGGGTTGACAAGAGCGGGGAGAGCGTCGATATAGGTGCTGAGCAGTTTACGCAGTCCGCGGATGCGCAGAATCAGTCCTACAAGAGGAACTTTTGCGGCATATTTTTCGAGAATCTGTTCTGTCGTCGAGTAGCTGCCTCGGGCGGTGCGCTTGGCTTTGGGGTCTATTTTCAACCTTTCGAAAAGAACCTCCCCCACTTGCATCGGCGAGCTGATGTTGAACGCTCCCCCGGCCATCGCGTAGGCTTCTTCTTCGAGGGAGCGCATCCGCTCGGTCAGTTTGCCCGACATCTCTTTGAGCACGGCAGGGTCAATGCGCACACCGGTCCATTCCATTTCGGCCAAGACGCGGATGAGGGGAAATTCCACATCCTCAAGCAGTTTTATCATGTCGAGCGACTCGATTTCGCGGCACAGCAGCGGCATGAGGCGTCGGCTGACATCGGCGGCCTCGCAGTAGCGTTCACGGGCGCTGTCGGGGTCAATCGGCTTGGCCGGGTAGGGCGCGCGGCGGTCAGGCGCGGCGGTCAGTTCCAGATTGAGAAACTTGGCGGCTACCGGCGTCATGTCGTGTTTCATCTCCGGGTCGATGATATAGTGGGCCACAGAGGTGTCGAAGTATTTGGCTTTCAGTGATATGCCCTCGTTTTTCAGCACGAGGTACTCGCGCTTGACATCGTGGCTGACAAGCCGCATGGAGCTGTCTTCAAAAATCGGCGCAAGGAGCTTTATGACCTTGGCGCGTGCCTCTTTTTCGGTCGGGAAAAGGATGAAGGAGCCTTTGCAGTCACCTGTTGAGAACGCGACACCGAGCCATCGGGCGGTCATTGCGTCCTCACCGGTCGAGTAGAGCGACATTCCGGCTTCTCCGGCTTTTTTCAGCCTATCGACGAAGGCGGCGACGGCAGTCTCACCCTCGACGGTCTCGTAGTCGCGGTTTTCACACATGGTCAAGGGTGCCTCGTCAGCCGTGTCGCCCATGTCAAATAATGACCCCATGCCCGATGCGTCAGGTTCGGTTTTGTGCGGTTCGGGAACTGCGGCGGCCTCCTGTCGGGGAGCGGTGGCGTTTGTCTTGGCGCGCAGATTGGCAATGAATGTCTTGAACTCCAGTTCTTTGTAAATGTCGACGAGACGTTCCGCATTCATGGGTCGGCGCACGAGATGGTCAACGTCGATGTCGACAGGGACATCGGTGCGGATAGTTGCAAGGTCTTTGGAGAGGAGAATTTTGTCAGTGTTCTCGGTCACTTTGCGCTGGAGAGCGCCTTTCAGTTCCGAGGCATGGTCGATGAGGTTTTCAACGCTGCCCCAGTCCTCGATGAGCTTGCGGGCGGTTTTCTCGCCCACCCCGGGACACCCGGGGATATTGTCAGAGGCATCCCCTTCGAGCGCGAGCAGGTCGATGACCTGCCTTGGGGAGGATATGCCGTATTTCTCACACACCTTGGCCGGGTCGCGCACCTCAAAACCCTCGCCGCGCAGCGAGGGGCGGTACATGAACACGCGGTCGGTGACCAGCTGGCCGTAGTCCTTGTCGGGGGTCATCATGTAGACCATATAACCCTTTTCCTCGGCCATCCGCGACAGGGTGCCGATTACATCGTCGGCCTCGTAGCCGTCGATTTCGATTGCGGGGATGTTGAGCGCGTCGAGAATCTGTCTGATATATGGGAGCGAGAGGGTGATGTCCTCGGGTTGCCGGTCGCGGTTGGCCTTGTAGTCCTCAAACATTTCGTGACGGAACGTGTGGCCGTGTGGCGGGTCAAAGCACACCGCGATGTGGCTGGGGTTCTCCTTTTCGAGAACCTCGCGCAAGGTATTGCAGAAACCGAATATTGCCGAGGTGTTGAACCCCTTGGAAGTGACGCGCGGGCTGCGGATGAGCGCATAATAGGCGCGGTATATCAACGCGTAAGCGTCAAGCAGGAACAGTCGTTTTGATTCATCTTGTTTCATGCTGTAAAGATAGCAATAAAAGATGAAACCTAATTTACTTTTTGATGAATTTCACGATGACATCGCCTATTTTCGCGCCGTCCATCGACGCGATTTCAAGCGACAGGTTGTGCCAATCGAGCTTTTCGCCCTTCTCGGGGAGATGTTTCAGTTCTTCGAGGATGAGGCCGCCGAGGGTGGCGTAGGAGGCCGGTCGGTAGAGGTCTTCAAGATCGAAATAGTTCAGAAAATCATATATGGGTATTTGTGCGTTAATCGTCCAACTGTCCCCGTCGGCGTTTTTGACGATATATGTCGCGGCCTGTTGCTGTGGCATCGTGCCGACGAGTCCTTCGAGAATGTCGCTCGGGGTTATCACGCCGGTCATGTCGCCAAATTCGTCACACACGAGGGCGAAATCCAGTTTTTTCTCTTTCATGCGGTCAAGAGCATCGTAAACACTCATTGCCTCGGGGAAAAACACCGGTTTCGCAACGACATCCTTCAGCTTGAAATCGGGCGAATCGACCTTTAGTATCAATTGCTTGAGTGAAACAACGCCACACACGCCGGTGCGCGACCTGTCGCAATAGACAGGGTAGGAGCTGTGCAGCTCGGCCGAAAGCTGCTCCCTCACCTCGACTGACGTCATGTCGAGCCGCAGCGCGGTAACGTCGATTTTCGGCGTCATGATTGACGAGACACGCAGGTCGCCCAGCACAAGGGCACGTTCCATGATGTCCTGTTCGACTTTTTTGACCTCGCCAGCGTCGGTCCCGTCCTGAATGAGCGATTTTATCTCGTCCTCGGTGACATTGTTTTCATGATTGCGCAACCCGAGGAGCTTGACAAGCATCGAGGTTGAAACCGAGAGCAGCCACACTGCCGGCATCGCGATGAGCGACAACAGGTACATCGGGCGCGCAATCATTTTGGCCACCGAGTTGGCAAGAGCGAGGCCGATGCGTTTAGGGACAAGTTCGCCGATGACGATAGAGAGATAGGTCACGACGGTGACGATGGCGATTTGCCCGACGGTATGGGCGGTGTGAGGCGACAACCCCGCCTTTTGCAGCAGTTGCCCCACCTCCTCGGCAAGCGCGGCTCCCGAGAAAAGACCTGTCAGGATACCGATGAGAGTGATGCCGATTTGTATCGTCGACAGAAAACGGTCGGGAGACTCGGCGAGTTTCAACGCTGTCAGCGCCCCCCGGCTCCCTTCCTTGGCATCGGAATTGAGTCGCGACTTGCGCGCCGAAATCAGAGCGATTTCAGCCATTGAAAACACCCCGTTGAGCAAAATGAGTAAAATTATTATGAATATGTCATCCATACAGTCAGTGAAACGTTGCTAAACTTTTCTATTACAACACTCAAAACCCTGAAATTGTTATAACGCATCATCAACCGCCCCCAATTGTCGCATATCTTCAACCCCTTAGCTTTTGTTCAGGTAATACCTTGTCACGACCGGCAGCCATGCCGCTGACTATTGACGGTGTTATAGGGATTGCTCAGAGCGTCTTTGTGCTGATAAGATTGTAGCTTTGAGTAGCTTCGGGTTGCGGGGATAATGAGGAAAGAATCTGACAAGATTCTTCTTTTGCCACAGTGGTTGAAGAATCTTGTCAGATTCTGTTGTGTGGGTTCTTTTTCCGTGGGTTGCGGTTTCGCAACCCACGGCTATTCATGGTGGCAATCTTATCAGATTGAAAATGCACACAGACTATGCGTTTTACCTATTAGGAAGATTCTTACTGAGCCCGCAGGGCGATGTTGTGTTAAACCCCGTATGGAGCGTAGCGGAATGCGGGGAAAGAAGATGCGCTCTAAAGTCTGAGCCCGCAGGGCGATGTGACGGTAATGAGGCGGTTACCATCACATCGCCCTGCGGGCTCAGTTGTTTTGGCCGATGCCGACAAGGGTGTTGCAAAACTCTATAATTGCATCGAGATATTTAGTCGACAAGCCTGTATTTTGAGGTAGATATTGCGTCGGAATCGGTGTCTGAAAGTAGATGTTTAATGTGGCGCAGTAGCAATCTGACAAGATTGCGTCCTTGAATAGCCGTAGGTTGCGCAAGCGCAACCTACGGTAGATTAACGAATTAAAAATAAAATCTGTAAAGATTTTTCTCACAATGCGACGTGATTGAAAAATCTTTACAGATTTTATTTATTATATGACATGTTTCC
>CAMWRO010000230.1 GCA_947176615.1 uncultured Porphyromonadaceae bacterium | reverse complement strand
ACCTCAACGACGAAATCGGGGGCGGAATCAATATCCACACCGTCGACCGCGACACCCTCATTGCCGAAGACCTCATCGCGATGGTCAGCAACGGCGAAATCCCGCTGACAATCGTCGATAGCGACATCGCCCGCATCAACAAGACCTATTACAACGACCTCGACATCACCATGCAGGTCAGCTTTCCGCAACGCTCGCGGTGGGCTGTCGGGCATGACAAGAAATGGCTTGCCGACAGCATCGACTCGTGGCTCACAGGCGACCGTCCACGCAGCCAGCAGGCCGCGCTGCTAAAGCGCTACTTCGAGATGAGCAAGACCGAAGGCAACCGACACCCGGTCATCGACCTCTCAAAGGGCCACATCTCCCCTTTCGACGACCTGTTCCGCAAATATGCCGGTGAAATCGGATGGGACTGGCGCCTTGTCGCCTCCCAAGGCTATGCCGAGAGCCGTTTTGACTCGACCCTTGTCTCATGGGCGGGCGCAAGAGGCATAATGCAGATTATGCCTTCCACCGCCCGGGCCTACAAAGCCGAAGGAGAGATGACCACCAACTCTGTCTCCATCGAAACCGCCTGCCGCATTATCCGCGACCTCGACAAGTCACTCGCATCGCGGGTGCCGGATTCCGAGGAGCGCAAGAAATTTGTCGTCGCAGCCTACAACTCGGGGCTTGCACACGTCCTTGACGCTATTGCCCTCGCCGCAAAATACGGACTCGATCCGCAGCGGTGGGACGGCAACGTGGATCGCGCCATTCTCATGAAGTCGAAACCCGAATACTACAACGACCCCGTCTGCCGCTACGGTTACTTCCGAGGCCGTCAGACCACCGAGTATGTCGCCCAAGTGTTCGACTTCTACAACCAAGCCATATCATCAATCAAACCCTAACCCATAAAACTATTTAAACGACAATGAAAAAGACCTATTTCTCAGTGGCGCTCGTCATCGCCCTCGCCACCTCGATGCTCACCTCGTCGTGCATCGGCAGTTTCTCGCTTTTCGGTAAAATGCGTGACTGGAACGAGCAGGTTGGCGACAAGTTTATCAACGAGCTTGTGTTCATCGCATTCTGGATTGTCCCTGTCTACGAGGTGGCATTTATGGCTGACTTCTTTGTCATCAACTCCATCGAGTTCTGGAGCGGCAGCAACCCCGTTGCTTCGGGCAAGAAAGTCATCGAAGGCAAGGACGGCCGCTACCTCGTCGAGTGTGACGGAAAAGGCTACACCATCACGAGTGAGAATGACAACAGCGTCGTGCGCCTCGACTTCGATGCCGACAGTCGCACATGGAGCATCGACCTCCCCTCGGGCGACAGCTACGACCTGATGACATTTATCGACGACACCCACGTTGCCATGCCCGCTCCCGACGGCACCAGTCAGGTTGTCGAGCTTTCCCACGACGGCGTCCTCGCCTACCGCGACATGGCTGCTGCATCGATGTGGGCTGCTAAATAATTGAGAATTGATAAAATTGAGAATTGATAATCGGCTTGCGCTTGCCAAATTATCAATTCTCAATTTTCATATCCATTCCTATGAATCGTTTTCTGCGCATAGTGCCTGACTATCAAGCTACGATGGCTGTCACGGTCACTATACTATACCTGACCCTGTTTCCACAGCCGCTCGGCGACGAGGAATTTCCCATGTTCCCCGGTGCCGACAAGGTCGTTCACGCCATTATGTTCGGAACGCTTGCCGGCGCGCTCATCTTCGACCGATGGCACGAAGGACGGCCTTTCTCGTGGAAAGGCGCGGCACTCTGCGCCCTCGTCGCGACAGCCGCCGGGGGATTAATCGAGCTTTTGCAGCAATGGATGGCACTGGGGCGCGGATGTGACATCTACGACTTCCTCGCCGATGCCGCCGGGGCACTCCTCGCAATCCCCGTCACCCGGAAATGGTGGAAAGTAAAAGGTGAAAAGTGAAGGGTGAAGATAATACTTCATTAACCCTTCACTTTTTACTTTTCTCCCTTCTCCCTTCACCGGTTACACCGGGTCTATATCGTAGTAAAGAATGATGCCGTTGAGCACGCGGGCGGCGGCCAGTTCGACATGAACCGAGCGCAGCAGGGCCTTGACCTTGGCAATGGACGCGCCGGTTTCTATTTTAAGCATTACACGGCGGATATAAAGCGACTGAACACGCGACACAGTCGGCTCGTCGGGGCCGTTGACACGATTACCGAGCAACTGGCGCAACCTCTCGGCATAGAGTTGCGACGATGTCACGACCGAGGTTTCATCTTTGTGTTTCAGGTATATATATATAATCCTCACAAACGGCGGATAGTGGAACAGCCGCCGCTCCTCAATCTCATGGGCATAGAATCCCGTATAGTCGTGGGCCTTGACAAAGGCCAGTACCGGGTGTGAGGGGTTATAGGTCTGAACCGCCACGACACCGTTGCCGGTGCGTCGTCCCGCTCGTCCCGCAACCTGTTCTATCATGTTGAACGCCCTCTCGCCGCTGCGGAAATCGGGAAAATTTATGACAGCATCGGCATTAACGACACCAACTACGCTCACCTTACCGAAGTCGAGGCCCTTTGTGACCATCTGCGTCCCGACAAGAATCTGAGACTTTCCGCTTGAAAACTCATCAATTATCGCTTCATAGCTGTCCTTGTTGCGCGTCGTGTCGAGGTCGAGACGCGAAATCACAGCCTCGGGGAAGTTCTCGGCCACCTCGTCTTCCACCCGTTCAGTTCCATATCCCAATACCTCTATCGACGGCTCTCCGCAGGCGGGGCACACGTCGGGCACGGCATAGGGCGAGCCGCAGTAATGGCACACAAGCCTGTCGATGCGGCGGTGATAGGTCAGCGACACGTCACAGCGGTCACACTTGGGCACAAAACCACACTGCTTGCATCGAGCGACAGGCGCATATCCGCGGCGATTTATAAAAAGTATCGCCTGCTCACCACTGTCGACAGCCTTGTTGACAAGATTGCGCGTGGCAAGCGAGAAAATGCCCCTGACTGTGCCTCGTTTCCGCTCCTCCCCCATGTCGACAATCCTCACCTCGGGCAACCGCACCCCTTCATAACGCTCGGTCAGCTCCACGAGGCCGTAACGACCCGTCGTGGCCTTGTAGTAGGTATCGACGGCAGGTGTGGCACTCCCGAGCAGCGTCTTCGCCCCGTGCATTCCCGCAAGGACTATCGCCGCGTCGCGGGCATTGTAGCGCGGTGCGGGGTCTTGCTGCTTGTAGCTCGACTCGTGCTCCTCGTCGACAATCACGAGGCCGAGCGAGGCAAACGGCAGGAACACCGACGAGCGCGCCCCGATAACGATGCACGGCTCTGACGATTCGAGCATCTTCTTCCAGATGTCGACCCGCTCGTTGTCAGAGAACTTGGAATGGTAAATCACCACCTTGTCGCCAAACACCCTCTGCAACCTCCCGGTCAGCTGCGTGGTCAGCGCAATCTCAGGCACAAGGTATAGTACCTGCCGCCGCTGACGCAGCACATAGTCGGCAAGGTGCATGTAGACCTCTGTCTTTCCCGACGATGTCACCCCGTGCAGCAGTGTCACATCGTGGTCGAGCCACGACTTGTGGACCGCGTCGAGCGCGACGTTCTGCGCCTCGGTCAACTCAGGGGGTTCACCGGTCGTCAGACCTGTGAACCGGAACCGGTTTATCTCTTTCTTGTAATTTTCTATAATCCCCTTTTTGGCCATAGCGGCAAGGATGGTGGTCGTGACACCCGAGCGCTCAAGCAGCTCGGCCCGCGACACCTCCTTGTCCTCGGGGGCATCACGCCTCATGCGCGCCGACAGGTCAATCAGCGCGAGCAATGCCTTCTCTTGCTTGGCCGCGCCCTTCACGGCGTCAAAGGCCCCTTGCATCGCCTCGCGGTCATCGGGAGGGAAGGCAAGACGTACATATGGCTCCTTGCGCGACCGGTAACGTTCAACAAGTTTCTCGGAAATCATCACCGCGCCACGTTCAAGCAACCGCGAGATGACGGCTCCCGCCGAGGTAAATCCGGTGGCTTTGCGCACATCCTCGACCGACAGCCGCTTGTCGCTCGACAGCAACAGGTTCATAACCACAGCCTCCCTTTCGCCGAGGCGGTCGGCGACGTCTTCCTCCCAGTCGCGACACGGCTCGACAAAAGTCTCACTCTCGACCTTCAGTCCCGACGGCACCGCGGCCTTGTAGACATCTCCCGGCGAACAGAGATAATATTCCGCAATCCAGTTCCAGAACTTGAGTTGCGGATGACGCACGACAGGGCGCTCGTCGAGCAGCATCGAGATTTCCTTGACCTCGTAACCGCCCTCGGGTCGGCGCGGCGACACACCGGTCACGATTCCGGTGTAGAACTTCTTGCGGCCAAACGGCACAATGACCCTCCGTCCCACCTCGACCTTGCCGTCAAGCGCAGGTGGTATCGCGTAGGTGAACGACCCTTGGATAGGGACCGGAAGTAGAATGTCGGCGTAGGTTGTCACAGCTCGCTGCTATATATCAGTTGTGAGCCGCCTGAATTCTCCGGCGGCTCACATTATCTTAAAAAAATATTACTTGCCCTGATAGATGTCGCAGAATGAACGCCACGAGCAGCTCGTGCCGAACTTGATGCAGTTTTCAAGGATGTAGGTCGTCGACACCTCCTCGTCAAGAAGGAAACCGAGCTTGAAGTAGATTGTACCGTTGTCAGGCTCGCCGATACAAGCCACGCCGCGATGGCCGCGGTTATAGTCGTTGGCCACGGTGACGGGATCGTCCATTTTGTACTCAAACGAGCGGGCAATGATTGTCAGCCAGTTTCCGTCGAGCATATACCATATAATAACGTCATGGGGAAAATCATCGTCAGCGGCGAGGATGGTCATCAAATCGCCGTCGTCGTCTTTCTTGGTGCTGATGCGTGCCTCGTCGAGGAGGTCGCGCAACATGTGCGCGTCAATGTTTTTTACGTTCATAGTCTTTTTAGGGTTTTAAAATTATTAGAGGTTGTTTAAAAACAAATGTGAATCCAAAGCCCGTTTACGCGAGTCGGAT
>CAMWRO010000229.1 GCA_947176615.1 uncultured Porphyromonadaceae bacterium | reverse complement strand
TTTTGGCCCTTGCCTCGCCGTCAATCGGTTTTCTTCCGGCGTTTTTTCGTGCGCCACCACTGCCTACTCCTCCCATGTTGTCGAGATATTAAATTTATACAAAGGTAATTATAATTTTGGAAATGGTGCGATATTTTCAAAATAAATAAATGTGTTATACAACATATAATCCCCGGCGGAGAGTGCCGGGGATTAGGGGAGGGGTCAGAGCTGCGCGGTCGGGGTGTCGTTGGCTGGGATGTCAACGTCGGGCGGTGTTGCCAGCGCGATTATATCACGGCGTATCATTTGGAGCACGCGGATTCGCGACAGTGTGACGGCATCGGACTCGTCGTCGGTAGCCGACAGGTCGAGTATTACTGCTCTGGTGAGGTCGTCAATGGTGTTGATATATGTCTTGGCGATTTCGGGACTTGACTGGAGCGTCTCGATCACATCGACAACGGCGTCGGTAATCTGTGCTCCCGCGATTTCAATTCTCATGCCTCACCTCCTTTCTTTGCTGAAACAGAGGGCAGGGCCTGAGTCTCGGTATAGTCCTTCATCACGGGTGTTAGCTGGATGGTAAACGGGCGATTGTCGGTGAATGCCTTGGCACCGGCCTCGGTGACAACGTGAATCTGAGCGGCTGCACCTTTGTTGAGCTTGCCGGCCGTAAAGCCGGAGGCGCGGACCGACATTGGTTTAAGACGCTTGTTTTCGGCGCAGAGAGCGGCCATTTCCTCGGTGAGATACTGCGGGATTTGGTTTGCCTCCTCATAAGCTACGAGAGCGTTGTTATACCGGCGGAAAACCGAATCGGCGAGCAACCGGCCGAGCTTGGTAGTTGACTGGAGTGTATTGACTGTAACGAAGTATTTCATGACTTGCCTCCTTCCTGTGCTGTGTTTACCGAGATGTTGATTGTTGCCCCTTCGAGGTGGATGGCGAATGTGTTGCCCCGGGCGACGATGTTGACTGTGTCGAGGCCGTCGGTAATGTCCTCGGCTATGTCGGCGAGGAAACGGCGGAGGCGTGATGCGGAGATTTTGCGCTCATGGCGCGGTGCTTGGTTTTGTTTCATAACATAATGCATTTTAAAGTTAATAAATAGTGGAGAGTTCAGACTGGATACAAAAAAGTTCCGCTCCCCGTTGCATTACACCTTGAAACTGAGGCAGCGGGCGCATTAACGCACCGCACGGGACGGAACTTGTAATATGACTTATCGATGACACAAAAAATGCCGCCGATACGGAAACGGGCGACAGTGCCGCCTCAGTAATAAAATGTAATGCACTGCAAAGGTATGCAGAAATTTTGGACGAGCAAGTGATTTTTGCGATTTTTTTCATTTTTCTTTTCTGATTTTTTCCGCCGGGACAAAAAAACGGCCGACGAGGTTCCGCTTGCAAAGACAACTAATAAAAAACACAGTTGGTGGAACTCCGTCGGCCGAAAATCGGTGAATGAAATGAAAAAAAGTCGCGTAGCCTCGTCAGGCCGCGTTTGTGTTTTTTATTATATGTCTTTGCACTGGCAAAGGTCGCGAGAAAAATGTGAACAACAAAAAAAAAACGTTAATTAAATTTAATCGCGGGGCAAAAAAGCGCGACCGACATGTAAGTCAGCCGCGCCGTGAATGGTGTCGTTTCCTGCTCTGAATGGAAACGGCGGTGTAGTTAAATCACTTGCAGAGCGTTATAAGCTGTCGGCAGTCTCGTTAAGTCTGCGGGCAATGTCGCGAAACGCCTCTCTGAGGGTCTCTTTTTGAGAGGGGGTAAATTCACACGGATTGCCGTTGCCGTCATAACCGTTAAGACGCTGATATATCCAGCTTCTTGAAAAGCCAAAGTAATCCTTTGATATATTGCCCCATTTAATGTATAACACAATGTCTTTGAGCTGTTCCATTATCTTTGTCATAATAATCTGCTGTTTTTAACCCCCTCCCCGGAGAGAGGGGGGATGATTAATTTAGTTTTCGTCTCTTTCTTTTAGCTCGTCAACCAATTGGTCGATATAAAGTTCCAGCTGTGTTGACGGGTTGTGCTTGGATTTGCGGAAGTTTCTCAGAGCATCTATCAGCTCCCATTCCTTTTCGGTGACTCTCTTTGATTTTTTCATATCGTTATTGATTAGTGATTTAACTACACCACAAAGGTAGTAATATTTTTATTACTATGCAAATTTTTTATCAGTATTTTTATGAAAAAATCCAATACAACACCCTCGCCGTGATGGGCGAGGGCGGCCAATGCTAATAATGTTAAAAGCGAGTAGATTTAGTAAAAAAAATACACAAAAGTCAATTTTTTGGGGTTAAAATTTGCATAATTCACAAAAGTGTATTATTTTTGTATTGTCAAACAAAGAGATTAAGAACATTATGGACAAACAAGCATTACTAAAGTACTGGGCGGGGGAACTCCTCGCAGTGAAGATGGAGCTTGAAAAAATATCCTTCCTTCTTCAACAGGGTGTGACTCCTACACCAAGCATCAAAAATCATCTTGACAAAATGCTCGACCGAAAAAAATATCTTGAGCAGTTGATTGATGAATTTGAAAAAAAATAAATGAGTATTAACGGGAGAGGGGGGATGCCCCCTCTCCATAAAAAAATGATGATATGAAACAGCGCATAGAAACATGGAAACGCATGGTGGAAAACGGCGACCCCCATGCCGACGCATATCTGACCGAAATAACCGCTATGGCCAACGCCGAAGGAAAGATTGACGAGATGAACGACGCAATATCTTTCATGCTTGACAGGGCCGACAGCCATCTTGACAATATCGAGCGCGGACTTGCCGATTATACCATGCACGAGCGCCTCGGCGCACTGGCCGAGGTCATAAACCTCGCCTATATTGCTCGCCACTACTTTGGCAAGACGCGCCAATGGCTGTATCAGAGACTGAAAGGGCAGGTTGTCAACGGCAAGCCGGCATCGTTCACCCCGGCCGAAGAAACCACTTTTTTAAACGCGCTGAATGACATAGGGCTACAGATAGCCGTTTTTACGCATCGAGCCTGATTAAATAACGGTCTGTAATTATCTCTTTGTTTGACAGCAAGACAGACCGAAGGGCCGCAGTCAATGCTTATACAGCGTGACTGCGGCCCTTGTTGTGAGGTCTATATCGGTTAAAACCCAAAAACCCCGGCTATGAAGCCGAGGCCGGAGCAACGATAGGGAAGGCTGAGGGGTCAGGTGGTTGCCTCCTCCTTTTTCTTTTTCATGTCCTTGGCCGCTCTGATAGCTACAACCGCGAAGGCGAACAGGAACAGGTAGATGGATTCGACTCCGACGGTCGCCAAAATTGAGAACAGAGCCGACACCTTGCCCCATGTCCACCAGAGGAAGGCGGCGCCGGGAGCTAGAATGACAATGCCGCGAAGTATGGCGGCCACGATGATTTTAATTTTCTTCATTTCGATATTTTTATTATTGTTGTAGTGCTTGCTGTAAGTCTTTAACCATTTGGGTTCTCAACCATTCCGAGAACTCGAAACGCATATTTGCGAATGTTTCTTTATACAGTATCCGCCATATCTGCTTGTTATAGATTCTCCAGTTTCCGAGATGTTTCATATCTCGGAATCGGATTTCCAGCGGGTATGTTATAAGGCCATTGACACCTCCGGCAAATGATGTTAATTTATAATCAGGGTTTAGGATTGAAGCCATAAGTTGACCGCTCCGGCTTTTCTTCGCCTTCTCGGTTCTGTCAATCTTTTTCCCTGCCACAGCTCTTTGAGCCTCGAAAATGTTGTTTAATCCCTTTTGAAGCTGCTGTTTCAGATATTCGCCTTTTAACAGTAAATCCTCCATGTTGTCAGGTTATTATTTTGAATCCTATCGACCAGCCAGCGAAGCCGGCGAAAAACTCCGTTTCGGGGAGGGTGTTCAGGGTCGAAACATCGAAACGCATAACAGGACAACCGGCGGCGAGGTCGTCGAGCATCAGGGCCTTGATTTCCTCGATAGCCTTCTGCGAGGATTCCAGAGCGGCAAACGAGGTCTTTCGCTGTGGATCGTATTTCTCCATGACGAACACCACGCACTGATTAGCCTCGCGGAAAGCGTCGGGGTTTTTGCTTTCCGATTCACCTCCGGGCGGAAGGATAAACAGGGTAACGGAGCCGGTCGGTAACGCTTGAATCTTCTTTCCCATATCCTTATCCGCCGCCACGGGCAGAACGCCGGTAACGGAATCGAGGCGGTCGGCTATCCGCTCCCAATACTCACGATATTGAAGGAGATTTATCATAACTGCCCGAAATAGTGGTTAGCCTCGGCGGTTCTGCGTTTGACAAGTCCGGGGAGCGGCTTCAGCACACCGTTAACCCTTGCGTTAACATGCTTCAGAAACTCGGCGCGGATAGAAGGGTCGTTTGGGTTCGCCTTTACCATCCGGAGTAATGTCGGGGCCTTGACGGAAAGCGAACCGATATTGTAGGAAAGCGAAACGAGCGCGTCGAACTGGTTGTTATTGAGTGTTACACCGGAGAACAACGGCGCTACCTTGTCGGCGAACTTCCGTATATCGTTATCGAACAGTCTGTCTGCCTCCGCCTGTGTGATGCTCTTGCCGGGGGTAACGTCTGCGCCGGTGTGTCCGTAGCCGATAGTAAGAACACCGGCCGGGCAACGGTAGGCGGTTAATTTGCAGCCTTCCCAGCCTTTAATCATCTGTTTGATTTTCTGCGATAATTCCATGATTTATAACTATTTGAAGTTGAATTGTCGGTTAAGCCGGTTTAAATATGCTTATTTTGCCGGTGTATTTCGTTTCTCGTTAAGATACTCGAATTTGCATTTATACAGGTAAATGAGGACGGCCCACATATCCGTCGTTTCCACCTGACTGACATTTCCGAACAATCCGGCAGAGGCAACCTCGAAAGTTATACCGGTCCACCCTGTCTTGTCGTCCGGCTTACTGCTTCCGGAGCTCTTGAAGATAATCCGAAAGTCGATTTTCTTCCCGTTTATCTCGATTGGTCCACTCTGTATAGCCTTCCAGACAGAGGAAAACAGTTTCGGCGCGTGGAAGGTCAGGAGGTCAGGCACCGG
>CAMWRO010000228.1 GCA_947176615.1 uncultured Porphyromonadaceae bacterium | reverse complement strand
GCCACGCGCCCTGTCTACATATCGCTCAACGGCGTTCTCTCGGCATCGCTCGGCCTCGAAGCCTTTGCCCGTGACGAGAACGGCCGGTTCCGCACTGTCGGCGAAATCATCAACCGTGCCAAAAACGCCATGACCAACGACGACCTCAACAAGCGCCGCTATGTCCTGCTCGGCGACCCGGCCATGAGGCTGATGGTGCCTGAAAACCACGCCGTGCTTGAAAGCATCGACGGCGTGGAGGTAACCGACGAGAACCAAGTGACCGTCAGCGCACTGCAGCGGCCCGTGTTCCGCGGCTCGATCTACGACACCCGGGGCGAGAAAATGACATCGTTCAACGGCACCGTCTCGCTGACCCTTTACGATGCCGAGTACAGCTCCACGACACGCGGACGCGGCACCGAGAAAGACCCCGGCGCAAAAGTGACATTCGAGCAGCAGGGCAACCGCCTATATGCCGGCAGCGGCATCGTTACGGGAGGCGAATTTGCCGTCACCATCCCCATGCCCGCCGAAGTCAGCGACAATTTCCGCCCGGCGGCACTCAACATGTATGCCCGTGCCGAGAGCGGAGAAGAAGCCTCGGGCATGAACCGCAACTTCTATGTCTACGGATTTGACGATACGGCACAGCCCGACACCGTGCCCCCGACAATCGACCGGATATATATCAACCACGAGTCTTTCCGAAACGGCGACGCGGTCAACACGACCCCGACGCTGATTGTCTCGGTCAGCGACGACGTGGGCATCAACCTCTCCAACTCGGGCGTAGGCCACCAGATGGCAGTCTCGGTCGACGGCAAGCTGTCCTATAACAATGTCGCCGCCTACTATACACCCGCCGAGGACGGCTCGGCAGGAGGCACCGTGATATTCCCGCTCGGAACTCTGTCCAACGGACACCACGAGCTGACATTCAAGGTGTGGGACACCTCGTCCAACTCCTCGGCGGCCGTTATCGAGTTCAACGTGGTCGAGGGTCAGGCTCCCAAGATTTTCGATGCCTATTCCGATGCCAATCCCGCCTCGGTCGAGGCCAATTTCTATGTCAGCCACAACCGTCCCGACGCAATGCTCACCGTCACCGTCGACATTCTTGACCTTGACGGGCGCCTCCTGTGGAGCGACAGCAACAAGGGGCGCGCCGACATGTTCCTGTCATCGCCCATTCACTGGGACCTCTGCAACAGCGCGGGCCACCGTGTGCCGCGCGGCATCTACATCTACCGAGTGACGGTTTCCACCGGCAGCGGCGAGAACTCCTCCATCTCCAAGCGCATCGCCGTGACGGGACAATAAAAGGATTATTTGGGACACTCGGCCAATTTTTGTAATTTTGTATCAACATCAATTTTGATATACGACATGTCATCCACACAGCGAAACACAGCACCACGAGAAATCCTGCCCGAGCCTACGCTCCGACGCCTGCCGTGGTATCTGGCCTACGTCAGTCTGTTGAAAAACCGCAACGTGGAATATGTATCTTCAACAGCGATATCGCGGGAACTGAATGTCGATGCCTCGCAGATTGCCAAAGACCTCTCCTACCTGTCAATCAAGGGCAAGACCCGCATCGGCTACGAGGTTGTCAGGCTTGAACGGGAACTGAGGGAATTCCTCGGGTTCAAGACCGTCCACAACGCCATCATCGTCGGCACAGGCAGCCTCGGAGCGGCTCTGATAGCTGACTCGGGTCTGTCGCGGTATGGCCTCAACATCGTGGCCGGATTTGACGTGAACCCCAAGCTCGTCAACACCACAATCTGCGGTATCCCCGTCTACGACATCACTGACCTCCCTCGCAAACGCCGCGAGCTTGATGCCGAAATCGCTGTCATCGCGGTCCCGGTCGAGGTCGCGCAGGATATTGCCGACACCTGCGTCGCGGCCGGCATCAAGGCCCTGTGGAACTTCACCCCCTTCCGCATCAAGACTGCCGGCGACATCGTGATACAGAACACGTCGATATACTCCCACTTGGCGGTGATGTACAACCGCCTTGACACCAAAAACCAAGGGTCACTATGAAAATTATAGCTTTCAACCGGCTGGCCGGAACCCCTGTCGAGTCTTTTGGCGGAATTGACATAATCCCTGACTCGGCAATGATACTTCCGGGCAAGCCCCTGTTTATTCCCGATTTCGGAGCCGACCGATGGACCGGAAAGATAAGCCTCGCGTTCCGCATAAACCGTCTCGGGAAAAATATCTCCGAAAAATTTGCCCCGCGCTACTACGACTCCATGTCGGCGGCCATGAGATTTTTCCCCGAAGGATTAGATGACGACATGACGAGGCGCGGACTCTTGTCGGGATGCGACGGGACATTTGTCCACGGCGAGTGGGTTCCCGTCCCTCAGGCCGGTATGCCGGTCACAATCTCAGGCCCTGTCCCCGCGATGACCCTTTCGGCTGCCGACATCAGCATTGATTCCGTAATAGCCACCGCAAGCCGCTACATGACCCTGAAGACAGGCGACATAATCCTTGCCGCAGTCCTTCCCGGCAATATTCCGGCCGTTCAGGACACCGCCGTCACAATAAACATTGACGACGCCCCCAATCTCAATCTCAGAATAAAATAATCTCCTGTCTGCAAGCTATGACAACACCATCCTCCCGACATCATCTCTCCACCTTATTCAAGCTGATACTGTCACTCGCTGTAATCCCGGCGCTGTCACTGCCGGCACTCGCGACACAATTTGTCCCGTCGTCACGTCTGTCCGAAGGCCGCTGGGTCAAGGTGCGCGTTGACTCGTCGGCGATATATCAGATTGACTATAAGACTCTGCGGGAGTGGGGGTTCAACAATCCCGAAGCTGTAAAAATCTACGGTTACAGCGGCGTGGAACACAACAGCCAGCTCCACACCGCCCCCGACGACCTGCCTCAGGTCCCGGTGGTTCGCTCTGTCGACAAGGTGATTTTCTACGGAGAGGGAGATGTCAGGCTGAGGATTTTCAAGTCGGGGACACGCCTGAAAGTCGAGGACGGCAGTTATCGCAACTACTACGACACATCATCCTACTATTTCCTGACCGAGGACACCGACGACGAGCCGCTGCAACCCGACAAGATACCGTTTGAGCATTCTACCCATGCCGAAGACACCCATTATCATCTTGATTACCGCCGGGTAGAGGAACATAACCCCGCCACGGCAGGCGTCTTTTTCTTCTCCCGCCATCTGTCCTCGCCACGCTCGTTCTCTTTCGGGATGACCGACTACGAGTCTGACGCCATGCTCGGGTACACCTTCGCTGCCCGCAACGATGCCTCGACGACATCAATCGACATCACTCCGGGCGACAACATCGTGATTGACGACTCAAAAGTCCTGAGGTCTACCGCCGCCCGCGCGGCCGACGAATACACCATCTACAACCTGTCAACCGCCGGGTGGATTCCCTATACCCCGGTCGACACCGAAAACCCCGGCACGGTGACATTCTCATTCGCCCGACCCGACAATGACAACGTTTCCTACATAGGCATCAACGCTGTCTACAACCTCTATCAGCGTTACAACAATCTTAACGACGCGTCCCAGATGGCTATGCACTTCCTCGCCCACAGCGGCCACAGAAACCTGAGATTCGGAAATGTCCCTGACGACATCGAAGTGTGGGACGTAACCGATCCCCGCGACGTAAAATCATGTTCCGTCAACCGCGGCGACGGCTCCCCGCTTGCAAGCATAACCTCGGACCGCAACCTGACTCTGCGCGCATTCTCCCCCTCGCGCATATTGCCGACACCTGTCCTGTGCGGGGAAGTCGGCAACAGCGACCTTCACGGCATGGACGATGTCGAATATCTCGTCATCACACTTCCGGCCTATCGGCAGCAGGCCGAGCGACTGGCCTCCATCCACGAGAAATATCAGGGATTCAGGACCGCAGTCGTGATGCAGGAAGATATTTTAAATGAATTTTCATCAGGCTCCAAGTCGGCGGCCGGTATACGCCGATTCATCAGAATGCTGTACACACGTCAGCATTCCGCGCTGAAATATGTCCTGTTTCTCGGGGCATCCCATTATGACAATCGCCAGATCTGCGTGCGCCACCTCTCCGACTACCTCGTCGGCTATGAGGCCGAGGCTGTCGTCAGAGCCAAAAATTCAACGGCAAGCCATTCCTCTGACCAGTATTTCGCTATCCTCGCTCCCGAATCGTTAGAGCCTGACATCGTCAGACTAAACAAGCCGTCTGACATCGCCGTCGGCCGCCTCCCCGTCACCACCGCACCCGAGGCCGACGCGCTCATTGACAAAATCGAAGATTATTTTGCCAACCCGTGGACGGCCGGCATCTACAACCGCGCTGTGTTTATCGCCGACCAGAACAACGACAACGAGCACATCACCAAGGGCACCGAGGCCGACGCGGCCATAATGCAGTCACTCGCCCCCGGCTCGACCGCGTTCAAAGCCTATGCCGAGCTTTACCGTTATAACAAAATCGAGCAGCCCAACCTCTGGAACGCACTCAACACCTTCCTCTCCCAGTCGCCGCGCTACCTGAATTTCTCGGGACACCACGACCAAGGAGGCATCGGCAACACTGTCGCCATAATCAAGACAGCACAGCTTCAGCAACTCTCCTTCAACTCCTACCCGATTTTTTTCTCGGCATCATGCTCCACCCAGCGCATGAATCTCCCCGACCGCGGGTTCAACATCGGCATGCTCCTGCTTAAAGGACGCGGCGCAATCGCAACAATCGGCTCCACATGCACCGTCTACATGGAGTCAAACCACGTCTTCAACCAAGCATTCACCCGCGCCCTTTACAGCGCCGGTCCCGATGACTGCCTCGGCGACATTTACCGCCGCGCCCACAACGAGGCCATAGCGACCAATACCGCCGTGCGCATCAACACGTTCACCTTCAACCTCGCGGGCGACCCGGCCCTCCCCGTCTATAACCCCGCCTGCAACATCGACATTACCGGCGGACTCGTCGAGGGGCAAGAAATCGTCCCGCTCATCCCGGTCACACTGAGCGGCACCGTCACGACCGCCGACGGCAACATAGCAACCGACTTCAACGGCACGATGACAAT
>CAMWRO010000227.1 GCA_947176615.1 uncultured Porphyromonadaceae bacterium | reverse complement strand
TATAATATGTGTATTCCTGTTTGGAATCCCGGTTATGACAGCCGAGTTCTCGCTGGGGCGCGGCGGGGGAAGTGACGCTGTCGGGGCGTTCAGGAATGTCACGCCGGGCCGCAGGCACTGGTGGCTTGTCGGTGCGCTGGCGATACTTGCGTCCTATCTGATACTGTCGTTCTACATGGTTGTGTCAGGGTGGACGCTGGAATATCTTGTGCAATCGGTTACGGGCGACCTTTATTCCCCGGTTCCCGAGGCTGTCGGGCTGACTGCCGCCGAGGCCGGCGAGGTGCAGTTTTCCACCCGCATGGGGGAGTATATAACAGGCAGCGTGCGTCCCATCGTGATGACCTATGTGATGCTCGCGGCCAATCTTGGCGTGCTGATGATGGGGGTTCAGAAAGGAATCGAGAAGATGTCCAATATTCTGATGCCGGTGATGTTTATGCTGCTGGTGGTGCTCGTGTGTGTGTCGCTGACCCTCCCCGGGGCGGCCGAGGGTGTGAAGTTTTTTCTCAGTCCCGATTTCTCACGCGTCACCCCGATGACGATAGTCAATGCTATGGGACAGTCGTTTTTCTCGCTTAGCCTCGCGATGGGCATCCTGATAACCTATTCGGCTTATTACCCCGCCAATACCAAGCTGACACGCACGGCGGTCACTGTGTCGATGCTCGACCTGCTTGTGGCGGTGATGATGGGGCTGATTATCTTCCCCGGGGTGATGACCTATGGCCTTGCCGACGGGCAGCTGGCCGGCTCGGCACTTGTGTTTGTCACGCTCCCCGAGATATTTGCCCGCATGGGAGGCACCCAGTTCTGGTCGATTGTATTCTTCCTGCTTCTGACTGTGGCGGCTTTCACCTCAACTATCTCGCTTGCCGAGGTCTCGGTCGCTTTTGTCCAGCAGCGGTGGGGTCTTGGCCGCAGGGCGGCTTGTCTGACGGTTATATTGCCCCTTTTCGTGTTGAGCGCGGTGTGCTCGCTGTCAGTGGGCGCGTGGAGCGGGTTCAAGATTGCCGGAATGACAATCTTTGATTTCCTCGATACTGTGGCGACCAACATAATGCTCCCTCTCGGCGGAATATTGCTGTGTGTCTACATGGGATGGATTGCCCCGCGTCATTTCTTCAGTAACGAAATGAGCAACTGCGGCAAGGTTCGCTCCCGGGTCTTTCCCGTGATATATTTCATTGTAAAATGGGTTGCCCCGGTGCTGATTGCGGTTATCCTGATTAATTCGTTCATTCAATAAAAAAGCAACACCTTTGAACTGTTTTTAACTTCCTTGCGTTATATTAATGTACGTTGACTATTGATTATGAAAGGGAAAGTTAATTTGTTTATGGTGTTAGCAGTTTTGAGCCCCCTCGCCTCAAGTGCCCGGGGGCTTGCTGACATAGTGGAAGCTCTTGAGAGCCGGGAATGTTTTGATTCTGACGTGATGTTCAGTGTCTCGCTGCCCCAAAGCGACAAGGATGTGGTCTACAACATCGATTTGCGCTCGTTGCGGGCCGATGGCGACAATCTGTCGGCATGCGATTATCTGATTGACTGGACGCTTGACACCAACTCGGGGGAGGTAAAAGGATTCTCGGCCTATTATGACGGCCACCACTACCGTTATCGTGACAATCGCTTGCAGGAATATCATGTGGAGTGGGACTCGATACCCTTCTCTCAGGCCGGAGGCCGTGGCGCGGTTCACCGGCTTGCACAGTTTGCCGACCTTCTTCCTGCCGGCATCGCTGACCAGCTCCGGACAATTGAACGAGACTCGTGTTATCGCTACACGATAGTTGACGGGCTGAGTGTCGACGGTGTTCCGGCTCTGAAACTCGAAACGGTGATGACTGTCGGCGGCGTGACCGCCGTTGAGCGTGACTATTTTTTTGATGCCGGGTCGCTCATGCCGCTGCGCATTGATACCGAGAGCAATCCCGGCTCGATTACCGAGCAGTCGGTTTATGTCCGCTATTCCTATCCCGCCGAGCCTGTCTGCACCCCCATCAGCGAGGAGGCTCTGATGGCTGCCTATCCCGAGGTGTTTGAAAAATACCGCGAGAGCAATTTCCGCATCGAAAACCTTGCCGCGACACCGATGCCTCCGTTCTCGTTGCCGACGACTACCGGGGAGCGTTACACCTACCACCGCGGCGACCCGTTCCGCGCCCCGACACTGATTGTCATCCTTGACCCCTCGGCCGGGTTTAACCGACAGCTTGTCGAGGCTGTGAGAGGCGCTGTTGACCGGTTGCCTTACAATGCCGATGTCATTTATGCCTTTGCATCGAGCAACGTGGATGCTATCGAGGAGGTGGTGCCCCGGATTCGCCCCGGGGAACATCTTCTGATGAGTGCCAAGTCGCTTGCTCGCGACTGTGGCGCGGCATCGCTACCCGTGATGATAGCGGTAGACCGCAGCGGGGTTGTGAAAAATGTCATGCTCGGGTTCAACAACGACATGGAAAATGTTGTTTTACAGAATATGGGATTGCTGAAATAATATGCTGTTCCCGTAGTTTCAACTAACAAATCAAAATCAAACATAGAATATGGAAACCGTTTACTTTAAAGGAGAACCCTGCCACACTTGTGGCACCCTCCCCTCGGTAGGGGAGACCGCGCCTTGCTTTCATCTCGCCGGCGCCGACCTCTCTCAGGTGCTTTGCAATGACTTTGCCGGCAAACGTGTCGTGTTGAACATCTTCCCGAGTCTCGACACCGCGGTGTGTGCCATGAGCGTGCGTCGCTTTAATGAGGAGGCCGCGCGATTGAAAGATGTGGTAGTGATATGCGTGTCGATGGACCTTCCGTTTGCCATGTCGCGTTTCTGCACCATTGAAAATATTAAAGATGTTATATTCGGCTCGGCATTCCGTTCCCCTCTGTTTGCCCAGAAATACGGTGTGCAGTTGTGTGACGGACCTCTTGCCGGACTGCTTGCCCGCGCCGTACTCATCCTTGATGAAAACCGCCGCGTAATCTACCGTGAGCTTGTCGAGGAAATAACCAACGAGCCTGACTATGCAGCCGCCCTGAAAGTGCTTGAAGGAAAATATTGAGCTGCAACAGTTTCCGCAAAAAAACAGTGAAGGCTTGCCCGCTCGGGCAAGCCTTCGCTGTTTTTTTAAAATTTTTTTCTTTTTGAATAGGGGTTTTCAGGAGGTTTTGCATCTAAGGGGTAAAAACATCACATTTCAGCAATGAAAGAAACCGAAAAAAACTCCAAAATAGAGGAAAGCATTGACTTTGTGACTCTATATTACTGTAAAGGTGCGTTTGACCCCGACCGGTCCTTGCGCATGATACGTTTTTTGCCTACTGTCCCGTGGTGGAGACGACGTGGGGTTGTGGCTGCCGCAATCGGTGGCGCGCTTGTCGCCTCGGCTGCCGTGTTTACCTATATTGTGCCTGAGCGTGAAGATGTCGACAAGGTGCCGACCGAGCAGGTGGTCATGCCGGCTGACGAATCTGCCGCGCCTGTTATGGAAGTGAAGAAAATAGAGTTTGCCGACGCTCCGCTTGCCCGTGTGGTCGATGAAATCGAGAGTGTCTATAATGTCAGGGTCACAAATGTTCCCGTTGATGGGGATTATCGCCTTACACTGAGCTATGAGGGTACTGCCGAAGACCTTGTGGAGGCAATCAATGACCTGCTTGGAACCGGTCTTGCTGTTGAACGATGAAAAAGTTAGCTGTTTCAATCTGTGTGGCGTTGGCGGCATTTGCTGCCGGAGCGCAGAACGTGACCGTTGACGCTGTAAACCGTCCCGCCGCTAAAGTTTTTGCCGAGCTGATGGAGCAGAGCGGTAAGAATTTTGTCTATTCGGGTTCGCTTTTGCGCGGGATGCGCGTCACCGTCAAGGCTGTTGACCGGCCCATTGCCGAAGTCCTCGACATGATGTTCAGGGATACTGATATCCGCTATAAAATCCGTGGCAACAATGTGATTCTTTCAAGGCGAGAAAAGCCGGAACCCCGGCGGGTGACCGTCAACGGGTTTGTCCGCGAGGCCGGGAGCGGCGAGGCTCTGATAGGCGCGATTGTGACCGACTCGGCGAGCCGTGCTGTCACCGTGGCCAATAACGGCGGTTTCTTCTCCATGACTCTCCCCGAGGGAACCACCGCGCTCACTGTTTCCTATCCCGGACTGGAGCCGTTTTCCACGGGCCGCATAAAGCTGCATTCCCCGCTGACGCTCAACGTGGAGATGGGTGAGCCGTCCCACACTCTCGCCGAGGTGGTTGTCACCGCCACCAAAAACCGCTCGCTCGCTATGGAGTCGTCGAGTGTCGGGGCGGTCAATCTGTCCCGTGATGCAATCGCCGCCACCCCTACCATTTTCGGCGAAAGCGACATTATCAAGAGCCTTCAGCATGAGCCGGGAGTCTCGGCTGGAGTCGAGGGGATGGCCGGGATGTATGTTCACGGTGGTGACTCTGACGAGAATCTTTACATGCTTGATAACATCCCGCTCTATCAGGTCAATCACTTTGGCGGATTATTTTCTGCTTTCAATACCGAGGCTATCCGCAATGTCGATTTCTACAAGTCGGCTTTTCCGGCCAAGTATGACGGACGATTGTCTTCGTTCATGGATGTCCACACCCGTGACGGTTCACTCGAAAGTCATCACGGCTCGTTCCGGCTGGGACTGACATCGGGGGCGTTCAATCTTGACGGCCCTATATGGAAGGGGCACACGAGCTATTCGATTGCCATCCGCAGGTCATGGTATGACCTCATCTCTATACCCATTCTCGCGATAGTCAACCATGACAATCCCGATGAGGAAACTCGGGGGCGTTACTCGTTCATGGACTTGAATCTGAAAGTAAACCACCATTTTTCTCCGCGCAGCAGTGCCCACATCATGTTTTACTATGGCGACGACTATCTGAAATCGGGAAGCTCATCAGATGTGACTGTTAATCACGACGGGTGGTTTGACGACTCGACTACCCGCCTCCACTGGGGCAATCTCGTCTTTTCGGCCGGGTGGAAATATGTCTTTTCGCCGTCGATTTTCGGCGAAATCACCGGGGCATATACACGTTACGGCTCGTCGATGTACTATAAATATTAC